>DNDT01000377.1 GCA_003487525.1 Flavobacteriales bacterium | reverse complement strand
CTGACCGTACCCGCTGAGAAAATCCTGTTCCACATAAGGATTGAGCAATAGGGTAGCTCCATCTACATAATCCAGGAGGTCGTAAAATTTCTTGAAATAGGCCTCGACAGAAAATTCATACGTATTGTTTTTAACGTTTCTGAAGTACCCCAGGGCCACCTGATCTGCAGTCGAAGGTTCGACATATCTGCCGGCCGGTTTCCACACATTGATCGGAAGGGGAGCGGTGGTATTCGAAACAAGATGGATGTATTGTTTGGTTCGGTTATAACTGGCTTTCAATGAACTGCGGTCATTGAGCAAATAGTTTACAGATAAACGCGGTTCAAGACCTCCATATGACTTAATGGTCTCCATGTTTTCGTACCTGGTTGTTCCGATTACCTTGTTCACTCCATCGAACTCATTGGGTTTGTTCGGGTCACGGGGGGATCCGTTTTCATATTCAAATACTTCGGCCTCTCCGTGATTAATAAAATGAGAATATCGGATACCGTATTGAACCGTGATCCGATGACCTATTTTTTCTTCATTACTGGCATATATGCCAAGTTCGAGTCCTTTTTCTGCAGGCACTTCCAGTTCGTTAAAGGCAGAAATTTCAGTTTTGCTGGAAACTTTTCCCGGTTCGAAATTGTAATCCAGAGCGCTCACTCCGAATTCAAAGGTATTTCTGCTATTGATATAGTAAGTGAAGTCGTACTTGAGATTATAGTTGACAATGTTGGATTTCCAGTCAAATGCCGTAGACTCGTCCGTACTACCAAGGATGTAGTCGTAATCGCTATAAATAAGAGATAGATTGCTGAATATTTTTTCATTGAAAAGGTGGTTCCATCTAAAGGTTGTGGTTCCATTTCCCCAGTTCATTCTGAAATTGAAATCGCCTCCAAATGCGATGACGTCATTTCCGTAATATCCGGATAAAAAGATTCTGTTTTTTTCATTTATCACATAGTTGATCTTACCATTCAAATCGTAGAAATAAATGTTATTGTCCTCATTGCCCTCCGAAAACTTTGCCATGTACCCCACATATGAAATACGACCTGAAGCGATGAAAGACATCTTGTCTTTTATAATCGGGCCTTCGACTGTAGCTTTTGTCGCTATTGAGCTAATGCCCGCCGATCCGGTGAATTTTTTCATATTGCCCTCTTTCTGGGTGATTTCCAGCACAGACGACAATCTTCCTCCGTATTCGGCGGGAATACCACCTTTGTACAACTTAATCTCCTGTGTGGCTTCGGTATTGAAAATTGAAAAGAAGCCAAATAAGTGGGAGGAATTATAGACAGGAGCTCCATCCAGCAGAATCAGATTTTGATCGACGTTTCCTCCCCGTACGTTAAATCCATTGGAACCTTCACCGGTATTGGTAACTCCCGGTAGTAACACGAGGCTGTTTATGATGTCCGGTTCCCCCAGAAAGGCGGGCATTTTTTCTACTTCCTTCGCTTCAAGGGTTTCCGTGCTCATTTCAATTGATGTGATGTTCTGGTCCTTCTTTTCACCTGTAACCACCAATTCTTCCAATGAAATATCATTCTCTTCAAACTCAAGGCTTATGGTCGTGCTTTTTGTTAATTCCAGTTTTTTTGTTGTTGTCCGGTATCCCAGTGAGCTAAAAATCAAGGTGTAATTTCCAGGAGGTATGGAAAAAGAATAGAAACCGTAGGTATTGGTCACTGTTCCGTTTTCAACTTCGGGAATATAAAGTGTAGCACCAATAAGAGCTTCACCACTGTTTTTATCCGTCAGGTATCCACTCACAGTTACTCTTTTCTGGGCCACAGCGTAGACCGAAAAAAATAAAAGAATACAAATAAGACGGATATGGATTTTCATATTAGGGAGAACAAATATATTTGAAAGACACGCACAAAAGGTTACTTTGTAAATTTTTAGTCAAAGTGCGAAACGATTGATTTATTTTAGGTCAGATTTTGAGACGATGTTCATGCAACCAAGGATCTGTATATTGATAATATCCATATGGACATTGGTCTCACTGGATGTTAATGCACAGGATTTTTACACCATTTTTAATTCCGAGATCGAATATTCACCGAATAATTCATACACCTATGAACCCAATAATTCAGTCAATCTCCAGGAAAACAATACTGATTTAAGCCTACCCATACCCAGAAAAAACGGCGATGCTTTTCTCTTTGGCATCGGTGCGCAAAAATTCAGACCGACGGCCAATTTTGTCGATGAACCAATTACAAAAGACACGGTTTATTCGTCAACCTATCAATTTTACCGATACAGGCTGCAGGCGGGCTATAGTAAAAAGTGGAGTGACGATTTCAGTTCCGTTGTTATACTGATGGGTCGTGCCAGTTCGGATATGCTTGATGGTTATTCCCCGGACATTTATCAATATGGCGGATTGGTTTTATTTACGAAGAAACGCAGCGATCTTATCACCTATAAATTCGGTTTGTACATGAATACTGAATTCTTCGGGCTTTTTATCGTTCCACTTTTTGGAGTGGACTGGAAAATGTCTGACAAGTGGAGGGCATTTGGGGTGTTGCCTGCCAGCATGTCCTTACAGTATTACATGAACAAGTCATTCAGGACCGGGCTCATGTTTAAGGCTCCGACCAATACGTACAGGGTAAGTGAAACCAGCCTCGAAAATCCTTACGAAGACCGTATAAGCACCTATGTCCATTATCAAACAAACAACCTGTATCTCTATCTTGATTGTTATATTACAAAGAGCATTGTATTCACGGCAAAATTGGGAAGAACGATATTTCGGGGGGTTCGGCTCTACGATTCGGACGACGTTTTTTCTTTTAACATATCCGGGATCGGATTCGGAGGAACAAGGCAACCTATACCTGTTCCGGTTTATCGGGATTTTTCGGATGGATGGCTACTGAATGCTTCCATCGCATATCGTTTTAATCTTGAATAGGCATTCCTTCAGGTCTCTGATGTTTCCATCTGTTGTGTGACCACAACCACTGTTCAGGCCTTTTTTTGATGCAATCTTCCAGTTTGTCCCTGTAACGCAGGATGATATCTCCCTTACTGAGTTCGCCGGGATCTTCGCAGAGAACATCAACCTTTACACGATAATGGCCTCTTTTAACCCGAATAATCTCAAAGAAGAAAACCGGGTATCCGTAATCAAATGCAAATTTTTCTGCACCGTAAAAAAATGCGGTTTCACGATTCAGAAAATGGGTCCAGAATGCCTTTCTCGGGTTCGAAGGGCGCTGATCCGCGATCAATACCAGGGCAAACGGATCCAGGTTGTGTTTGGTACTAAGGAGTTTGGCGGTGTCACTCATTTCACTTAATGTGACATTGTAAAGTGACCTTGATTTTTCCACGAAATTGTTGATTTCGGTATGGGATAACTTTTTATAAACACCCAGTACCCGATGGTCAAAATACAGACCTGTGGCGGACACTCCCCATTCCCAGTTTGCCAAATGCGCTGTGGTAGCGATAAAGGATTGTTTCCTGGCCTGAAATTTTTCAATCACCAGATTTTTTTCAATGACATACCTCTTTACAATTTGATCTCCGGTCATCGAAAAACCTTTGATGCCTTCCAGGAGAATATCGCTGAAATTTTTGTAAAAATCCTTGCATATTTGTTTTATCTCGGTTTCGCTTTTCTCCGGAAATGCCAGTTTTAAATTGGTCAGTATCATCTTCTTTCGGTAAAGGCCGAAGCGATAAAAAGCAAAAGCCAAAAAATCAGAAATGGCATACAACAGCCAGAATGGAACCAGTGAAAAGATCCAAATAATCAGACGAACAAAATAATAACCGATTTTCTTCATTAAAGTAAGACAAGAATAACCAAAGGATTTTTATCTTCAAATCGCAATTGGGTTTTTTATTGAAAATCTATTTTCATCACTAAAGTAAATGAAACGCTGGTTAAAAATAGGAATTGGAATCATTGTTGTGGGCATTGTTGCGGCCGTCTTCCTAATTGACGTTGTGCTTGAAGGGATCATCAAATCGAAATTGCAATCAGTGGTGCAATTGAAATCGGATCGCATCTACGATTATCATTTCGATAAAATTCAAACAAAGTTTTTGGCCGGTGAAGTTATATTGACAGGATTAAGCATTACTCCCAGAATACATGTAATAGACAGTCTTAAAAATATTGGAATAGTCAGCAAGGACATCTACCGAATTGAACTGGACCAATTCCGATTGGAAGGTCTGGATAGTTGGAGATTGATATTGAGAAATGAAATTTCAATACATTCCATTTATCTGGATCATCCCAAGGTAAAAGTTCACACCAACAAAGAAGCCAGTATAGGTCCCGGAAAAAATCTTGCCAAAGATATCTTGTCACCCGACATTCCCTGGTCGTTTATCGATTCGTTTAAAATGGAGAATGCAAGATTGGAAGTATACCACATAAAGAAGGATACAAATTTGGCAGTTTCATTTGACTCTCTGAATTTGTCAATCTATGCTTTTAAAATCGACAGTAGTTTGATAGCCAGGGGTTTGTATTTTAGTTATTCGGATGTGGGAGTCAAAGTGAAGAATGTAAACATCCATTCTCTTCCCAATTACAACATTGATTTGCTGGGACTACATTACGACCTCTCGGAAAATGAATTTGGTTTGAACGAAATCAGGATCATACCTAAAAAAGACAAGTATGAATACATGAAAACCCAGAAATTCGAAACAGACTGGGTCAGCATTAAAATAGCCAAGCTCAATTTGCGGAATATAAATTTCGACAAACTGCATGAATTCGGAAAGCTGGAACTGTCAGAGATTGAAATAGTAAGTCCCACCTTTCAAGTATACCGAGACAAGCGCCTGCCCGATAAGCCTTACAAATTTGTTCCGCTTCCGACCAGGGCACTCAGAGAGCTTAAATTTCCGTTTCACGTCGATAGAATCAGTGTTTCAGATGCAAACGTAACATACATAGAATGGGTCGAGAATGCGAAACAACCAGGAATACTCAAGATTGACAAGATGAACCTGCAAATTGACAATGTCGGATCGGATCATGAATATCTGATGATCAACGATACCATGAAAATTAAGGGTAGTGGACGCTTGTTCAATAGTGA
>DNDT01000150.1 GCA_003487525.1 Flavobacteriales bacterium | reverse complement strand
AATTCTTCTTTGCTATAAAGACATCCTGTCGGATTGCCCGGATTGCAAATCAGAATAGCCTTTGTACGATCTGTGATAAGTTCTTCAAATTTTTCTATCGGTGGCAAGGCGAATCCGTCATCAATGGATGAGGTTACCGGAACAATCCTTACTCCGCTTGCAATGGCAAAACCATTGTAATTGGCGTAGAATGGCTCGGGAATGATAATTTCATCACCGGGATTAAGGCAGGACATAAAACCAAAAAGCAGGGCTTCGGATCCTCCTGTAGTTACGATGACATTCTCGACAGAAAGAGGTATATTCAGGTCGCCGTAGTATTTGACCAATCCTTCCCTGTACGACTGAAAACCGGCCGAATGACTGTATTCCAGAACTTTGAGATTATTTTCCTTGACGGCCTTTAATGCAACCTCCGGACTTTCAATATCAGGTTGTCCAATATTCAGGTAAAAAACTTTTCTTCCTTGAGAAACTGCTTTTTCGGCATACGGGACAAGTTTTCTTATTGGGGATTCGGGCATGTCTTTTCCCCTTTTTGACAGAGTTGGCATATGTTCAGATTAATGAAGAACAAAGGTAGGCCTTGGCCCGATGATTAACAAATGCTTTTTACTGATTCGACTTGTACTCTTTTTTGGTCTCTTGAGATGCTTTTACGACTCCTTTAAAAACAATTTCGCTGGTACCCAGATTTGTAACGAGTTGGATCTTCCTTTCCTGGTATCCTATTTTTGATTCTGTATGGAATGTGACGGTTACCTGACCCACCTTATTCGGACTGACAGGAGCTTCAGGATAATCAACCACCGTACAGGTGCAATTTACTTTTGCTTCGTTTATCAGAATGGGTTCCTGACCTTCATTCATAAAAGTATATTTCAGGACCACATCTTTCCCTTCATCGACCTTTCCGAATTTCTGGACCTTTTCAGTAAATTTCAAGGGAGCTTCCTGAGAAAAAACAAAGCCTGACACTGTCATCAGTATCAGGCTTATAAATAACTTGTGTTTAAACACTTAGCTGTTAGTTTGCAACAGGTGCCGCAGCAGGAACCTGTTTCTCCGGAGAGGTTTGCGGAACTTCAATGTTTCCTTTTATTCTCAACACTTTCGTAGCTGTTTTTGCATTCGAAGTAATGGTAACAGATTTATTGATCGGACCAGGTCTGTTTGTATCGTATTTTACTTTGATCACATTACTCTCACCCGGTTTAATAGGTTCTTTTGGCCAAGTTGGCACGGTACATCCACAACTTCCTCTTGCATTTGAGATAATCAATGGAGACTTGCCTGTGTTGGTGAATTTAAACTCCCTGACTCCGTCGGCTCCTTTTTCAATGTTGCCATAATCAATGACTTCTGTTTCAAAAGTAATTTCGGGTGCGTTGGGATTTTCCACTTGAATGGCTTCAGTCTGACCAATGGCCGACATTACAGTGAACGCCATCAAACTCAATGATAACAATGCTTTTTTCATGAAAATTCCGTTTTAATTAATTTTGAATCAAAACTACATAATTTCCATTCCGACCTATTTCTTTTAACATTTCTTTAACACGGTGAAGACTTGTTAAATACAGGTGCAGGGATAATTGATAACTTTGCGCACCCAAATTTACGGTGAGAAAAAAATGAAAGTAGAAAGCAGATACGATCCATCGACAGTTGAAAATAAGTGGTACTCATTTTGGACGGAAAAGAATCTTTTCCATTCTGAACCGGACGAAAGGGAAGCGTATTCCATTGTGATTCCCCCGCCGAATGTCACCGGAGTACTTCATATGGGTCACATGCTTAACAATACCATTCAGGATATCTTGATCAGGAGGGCGAGATTGTTGGGGAAAAATGCGTGCTGGGTTCCCGGAACAGACCATGCATCAATTGCCACCGAAGCTAAAGTTGTGAATCTATTGGCTGAAAAAGGCATTGATAAACATGATATAGGTCGGGAAGCTTTCTTGGACCATGCCTGGCAATGGAAGGAGAAACATGATGGAATTATCTATTCTCAGTTAAAAAGACTGGGCGCAAGCTGCGACTGGGAAAGGGCAAAATTTACCCTGGGAGATGATCTTTCGATGTCCGTCATGAAGTCCTTCATCAAACTACATGAAGAAGGATTGATATACAGGGGCGCCAGAATGATAAATTGGGATCCAAAGGCGAAAACAGCACTTTCGGACGAAGAAGTGATACGAAAAGACCTTCGATCCGTTCTCTATTACGTCAGGTACAAGATAGAAGGAAGCGACCAGCACATTACCGTAGCCACCACCCGTCCGGAAACAATTTTAGGAGATACTGCCATTTGTGTTCATCCCGAGGATAAACGCTTTTTGCACCTCAAAGGCAAAAGGGCAATTGTTCCAATCGCAAACAGGAGTGTGCCCATTATTTTTGACGAGTATGTCGATATGGAATTTGGAACCGGTGCCCTGAAAATCACCCCCGCGCATGACCTGAATGACTACGAAATCGGGTTAAAACATCAGTTGGAAGTGGTGGATACCCTGAACGAAGACGGCACGCTGAGTGAAGCCGCGGGACATTACATCGGGGAGGATCGGTTTAAAGCACGAAAACGTATCGTGAAAGATCTTTTG
>DNDT01000224.1 GCA_003487525.1 Flavobacteriales bacterium | reverse complement strand
TCAATCTTTTCGGCGCCGTTTATTGCACCAAATACGCCCTTCCACATTTGTTAAAATCGGGTGGAAGCGTTGTCGGTGTGTCGTCCATTGCCGGTTATGTCGGTCTTCCTGCGCGGACGGCGTACTCGTCGTCCAAATACGGTCTACAGGGATTTCTCGATGCCCTGAGAACGGAGAACAGAAAGACCGGATTGCATGTCCTTGTTGCATGCCCGGGCTATACAGAGTCCAATATCAGAAAAAAGGCACTTGATGCCAGCGGAAAAAGTCAGGACGAATCTCCGCTGAAAGAGGACAAAATAATGTCGGCCGAGTCTGTTGCAGTTGAAATAACAAGGGCCATTGAAAAGAGAAAGCGAACCCTCACTCTCACGACAGAAGGGAAGCTTGCGGTATTTTTTTCTAAGTTTTTCCCTTCGTTTATCGAGGCGATGGTGTTTAAAAAAGTTACCTCCGAACCCGGTTCACCAATTCGTTTAAAGTGAATATTTTCCTGATCGGTTTTATGGGAAGCGGAAAAAGTAGCCTGGGCAGAAAACTAGCCTCAAAGCTGGGCCGTGATTATCTGGATCTGGATGAGATGATCGAGGAAAAGACCGGAAGGACTATTTCAGAGATTTTTTCGGAAAAAGGAGAGGTGTATTTTAGATCGGTTGAGCGTGAATTGCTGTCGCTGATTAACCCTGAAGGAGAATACGTTGTTTCTCTTGGTGGAGGAGCACCGTGTTCAGATGAAAACATTCACCTAATTAAGTCTGGTGGACTGAGCATTTACATCAAGGAATCGGAGGATGTGCTTTTTGGTCGGCTGAGGGGTAAGAAAAAAGAAAGACCGTTGATAGCAAACCTTAATGATACTGATTTGAGACGATTTATTTCCGAAACCTTATCCGATCGATTGAAATACTACGAACAGGCCGATTTCATTTATGAAAAAAGCAAAACCGGTTGGGCATTTTTCATCAATCAGATCACCAATTACATCAGGTAGGCAGAAATTTTTCCGTTTTTGGAAAACTTGACCTCAATGTGTTCCTGAAGGGTAGTGGAAAGCGACATTCCGACATATTTGGCCTCTACCGGATAATTGCGATAACTGCGATTAAGCAAAACGGCGATACTCAGGCGTTTAATATCAAACTTCATAAAAGGTGTCAGTGCGAACAACATCGTCCTGCCGGAGTTCAGCACATCGTCCACAACGATTACAACCTTGTTTTTTAAGTTTTTTACTTCACAGTCGATGGTGACTTCCTCTGAAAAGGGCTGTTTTTTGTTCACACAGATTTCCACCAGATTTACCTTAATGTCCGAAATCTTCTCCAGTTTCTTCTTGATTATTTTGGCTAATTCGTAACCCCGGCTTGAGATACCGGCAATGGCAATGGACTTTTCTTCACTGTTGTTCTCCAGTATTTGCCAGGCTATGCGTTCAATCTTCTGATTGGACTGATGATTATCCAGTATCTGGGTGGCTTCTTTTTCTATTTTCATTATGCGTGCAAATGTATAAAAGAAAGAATCGATCAAATTTATTTAATTGATCGGTACGGAATAGTGTGAATAGGGAAATATCTATTTTTGCCCCTATGAAAAAAACCATTGCTTATTTCGCCGGATTGTTTTCCATTTTGATTCTTTATTCGTGCAATACTTCGACCAAAATCACTGCTCACTGGGCAGACAAGGAGTATGAAAAAGGAAAGATCGACAAGGTTTTGATACTTGGGATTACACCTCGCGAAGCCGTGCGCCGGACTTTTGAGCACGACATGTCCGAGCGTCTAGAGTACATCGGTGTTACCGGTCTTGCTTCGTCGGATATTTTCCCAATGAACGAAAAACTTGATTCCAACACCTTCAGACTTCATTTCAATACGGACCAGTTCGATGCCGTTATTACCTCACAATTGGTGTCAAGCGATAAAGATCAGCACTACCAGTCGGGTTCTTACGGTTACGGGGCATATGGAGGATACCGCGGATTTTACGGGAACTATGGTTCTGCCTATGATTCATATTATTCTCCCGGATACTCGTATACCACAACAACCGTCAAGATTGAAACAAAAGTTTACGACACAAAAACCGAACAAATGATCTGGACGGCCATATCCGACACCTTTGATCCGGCTGACGAAACAGATGCAATCAAGTCCTTAAATCGAAAACTCGTTTATGAGTTGAATAAGCAAGGCTATTTTATCAGCAAGAAAAAATAGATTCCCTATTTAAGTTCAAGTTTTACTACGTTTTCCACATGTGCGGTCTGAGGAAACATATCAACCGGCTGAATTTCCACCACTTTGTATTTNNGCGCGCGGCGGGTCTGTGATGATCAAGTCCGGAGCTCCATGTTTGGAGAAGAATTCCGCGCCGAGAATGTCCTTCATGTCTCCGGATACAAAATGCGTGTTCGATATTCCGTTCAGTCTGGAATTTTCCTTGGCATCTTCCACGGCATCAGGGACGTATTCGACACCAATTACTTTCTTAGATCGTGAAGCGACAAAATTGGCTATGGTGCCTGTTCCGGTGTACAGGTCATAAACCACTTCATTTCCGGTCAAATCCGACATTTCAAGCGCAACCGAGTATAGTTTTTCGGCCTGCTCGCTATTTGTTTGATAGAATGATTTTGGACCTATTTTAAAATCGAGGCCGTGCATTATTTCCGTGATAAATTCCTGTCCAGAAAACAGGGTTACTTCAAGATCAAATATGGTATCGTTTTTCTTTCTATTCACCACGTATTGAAGGGACGTAATCTCGGGAAATTTGTCCTTGATTTTATTCAGAAGCTCTGTTGTTTCATTTGTGCGTTTTGTAATGGCCAGAATTACCATGACTTCTCCGGTGCTGGTTGTTCGGACAATCAGGTTTCTCAGGATTCCCCGTTGCTCCCTCAGGTCGAAGTAGGGGATATTCATCTTCTCGCTTTCATCCCGGATGAAAGACCGGATGTCATCTGAAATTTTTTCCTGAAGAAAGCACTCGTTCAAATCCACAACCTTGTCAAACAATCCGGGAATGTGAAAGCCAAGGGCATTTCGTTGTGCGAATTCGCTTCCTGTTGCCACTTCTTCTTCCGTCAGCCAGCGCTTATTCGAAAAGGTATATTCCAGTTTGTTTCTGTAATGATATTGCTTGTCTGAGGGGATTATTTTGTTCATTTCAGGCAAATGGACATGGGATATTTTCTTCAGATTTTCGGCCACGTGATTTGACTTGTATGCCAGTTGCCGCCCGTACGTCATGTGCTGCCACTTGCAACCTCCGCATATTCCAAAATGACTGCATTTGGGTTCCGTTCGGATATCGGATTTCACACGCAGTTCCAATGTGCGCGCCTCGGCGTACTTTCTTCTTTTTTTGGTTACCTGGACATCGGCAACGTCGCCGGGAACAAGTCCACTCACGAAAACCACCTGTCCGTCAACCTTTCCAATTGCCTTGCCATTGGACGCAATGTCCAGTATTTCAAGATTTGTTAGAATTTCTCCTTTTTTCACGCCGCGAAGGTAGTTAAAGAGGGGAAATGGTTAAGGGGGGAAGGGGTTAAATTGATCTCTGATCTCT
>DNDT01000366.1 GCA_003487525.1 Flavobacteriales bacterium | reverse complement strand
GTCTGCATCCAGAATCATTAAGATGTCTCCTGTTGCGGCAGCGTAGCCTTTACGGACTGCATCGCCTTTTCCTTTTCCATCCTGCTGCATTATTTTAATGTCGTGACTGTCCTTGTACTTGGCCTGAATTTCCTGGATCTTCTCCCAGGTGTCATCGGTAGAATTGCCCTCGACAAAAATGATTTCTATGTGTCGCCCGAATTTTGGAAGCCTGAGAATGGCATTCTCGATGTTTCCGCTTTCGTTTCTCGCAGGGATAACAACCGTGGTGGAATACCCGTTTATTTCTTCCTGCGTTCTGCCCAGACGCACCCGCCTGGCATTTATATAATTATTTAAGCACAGGTGATTGATAATGGGCATCTTGGCAAGGTACCTGTTGAAAAGGAAGGAAATGATCGGAATGTTCACGGGAATCAACAAGCGGTTGGTCGATCTGAATTCCTCAAAACCACAGTGGTAAAGCAGGTTTTTCAAATCCTGATTTGAAAGCCAGTTTTGGCGTGGTGATTTCTTTTTAAATCCAATGAATTCGGCAAACTTAATAACGGGTTCCCAGAGATAATTGTAATAGGATATGATCAGTTTCGTCTCGTCATGGCTGACTTTCTTTAACTCATTAAACACGTCGATGACATTGCTGAAATACCCAACCACATTGGGCAGAACAATTACGTCGTATTTGGCATCCAGGGTTATGTTCTCCCCTTCCATCAAATGAAATTCAATGTCGGGGTAATTCTTTTTGGCCTGTTCGATCATAGCCGGGCTGAAATCGATGCCTGTTTTGGTCTTTCCTTTTAGTTTGCTCAGGGTTTCACCGGATCCACATCCTATTTCCAGAACGGTTTGATTGTCATTTATGTAAAAGTTATTGTATTTGACGAANNTTATATAAAAGTTATTGTATTTGACAATGTCGTTCCAATAGTACCTGTGGCTATTCCTATATTTTTTATAGGCCGGTGCAAAGTCCTCAAAAAACTGATAAAAGTTACTTTTCTTATTCATTCTTGCTTATTACGATCGTTTGAAACATTCCGGTACAATTGGGAAACACCCCTTCCATGGTACGAAAAAAAGAATACATGAAATCCGGAACCAACTGATTTCTGGACACTCCTCCACTTAATATATACCGATAGGCTGTGTGCAAATAAAATTTATCGACGGACAAATTCGGAAAGGAACGTGCAAATTCATTCTTATCCCTCTTAAAAACTATATACGGAAGTGCCTGATTCGAGCCACTGAGCGGCCCCGATTCCGGGAAGGTCCAGTCCCGTTTTTCATCAAAGAGTTCATGGTGAAAATTCTTGTATATAAATCGGCTAAGCAGGCTATTGGCCGGTTCGATCATGATGATCTTGCCTCCCTTTTTCAAAACCCTTGAAGCTTCGGTCAGAAAATTCCTGACATTGGGAATGTGATGAAACACGTTCACCATCATAATGGCACTCAATTGACTGTCTTCAAAGGGCATTTTTTCTGCATTGAATACCTTGTCCACATTGGGCAGTTCCAGGATATCCGAGGTAATGACGCTGGAGTCAAGGTCTTTGATAAATCCTCCGCCGGATCCGATCTCTAGTTTGATTCCTTCTGGTGTGGTTGCCGCTTCGCGTAGAATTTCATTATACCAATCGGTATAGATTCTTTTCAAAAATGGCTTGGAAAGAATTATCTCGCGATGTTCCAGGGTTCGTTTCGGATCATCGAGTTCATATTTCGACGCTATTTTCACCTGGGATAATGTATTTCGAACAACCTTGCGGGTTCCGATGTTCCGATGACATGGATCTGCCTGAATGTCCCCGGGTACTTCACTTCGATGGTGGCAAGGTAACGCTGTACCGTATTGATGGTATACTCCGATTTTTGATTTGGATTTCTTCTCAAACTGGCCATCACCACATGGGTTACGCCGCCATTTTTTAATTTGTCAAGCAGGCTGTCCGGGTCATTTGAAGGCATCTTTGCGATGCTGTAATATCTCAGGCTGCCGGCAAAAATAATGGACATGGTTTGCTTTCTTACCGCAATTAAGCTATTCTCGGGCAAATTCTGTTCAACCCACTCACTCATTTTAAGGTAATTAACCCAGTCTTCGGGGTATCCATGGTATTTTTCTCCCCGCAGGTTCTTCTTGGTGGTCAGTATGTCGACCTTTTTAAAGCTGAAGCTCAGGTTGGAAATCAGCAAAAGGACAAGGATCAGATTCACTGCGATCATCAGAAACTTCTTATTGACCATCAGCAATATTTCCTGAATCGAATAAAGAAGCAGTAAAATCAGGAATGGAATCAACAAGACAACCAGTCGATCTGAATCCCACCTGACCTGCAGTATGACGAATGTCACAGACAGTGTAATCACACTGAATACACTTACAAAAAATACCTCCTTGTTCTTTTTATAGGATCGGTACAAGGCAAAAATGACTAGAATTATTACGATATATGAGATTATTTCGACCGTGTTCGTGACCTTAATGTCCCGGATATGCAAGATTTTCATCAAATTCTTTGAGAGGTACAGATGTGTATTTTCGTACAATCGGCCAGCATACCCCATCAAGTCTTCCTTGCCTTTTGAAAAGTTATACGGATCCTTGTATAAAAACACCTGTCCCTGTTTTGCAAAGGGGGAATCGGATGTCCAGATCAAGTCACGGACAGTCCTGTAAAGTAGAAACAACACTCCGAAAAAGCCCACATAGACCCCGGCCGAAATAAATTTGCGCTTCAGGACAAAATAAAGCGGTACGCTTATAACCAGTGCCATTCCGATGTTTTTTGACAGAACGATAAGCAGTGTCAAAAAGGCCATGAGCATCCAGTCTTTTACGTCTCTTTTGAGATTGGTTTCCGCATCACCAAGTTTGTCGAGAAATTTGAAAAAGTAATACATAAACAAAACCTCAATAAACAGGTGAAATATTTCATTGTAGGTTTGACTGGCGTAGTAGATCAGGTACGAATTAAAACATGTGAACAGCATTACCAGGGACAATAAAAATGAGTCCACTCTGTTCCGAAGCGTGTAATACAGCAGACTAATAAATCCAAGTCCCAGGACAAGCGAGAGTGTTTTAAGCAAATTGACCTTGATGCCGAATGCCGCAACAAAGGGGCTTAGAAATATTGGGTACAGGGGGCCCTGAAAAGTCGGAAACACCCCTTGATCCACAAATCTCAGGGCCCGGACAATGTAACTTGCATCGTCACCACCAATGCTAAGCTTGGGATCAAATGAAAGCAAGCTAAGTACCAGAAAGAGAAAGCCGGCCAAATAAAATACCTGGTCTTTTCTCGAATCGAAGAAACGGTTCAATGCGCTCGTCGCAGTAGGTTTTTCTTTTGTCATTTAACTGTTTGTCTTATCTGATTCAGGTCTTCGCCTTTTTTAACAATTGGATTTTCAATTATCTTTACCCGCTTTTAAAGAATGCAAAAGTATCAATCTAAATGAGCAATTTAAAAGCTTTATTGCATTATAAAGTTCTTCTTCCATTTTTAGCGGCTGTTGGCTTCTTTACATATTGGGCTATTGACGTCTATTTCTCCAAACCCTTTGTCTGGGACGAAATCGTTTCGCTGACCAATTTTGTGCTTGTCGATTTCAAAACCACGGTTACNNACGATAATTTACACCTGGTTGCTCGGTAAAAAATTCTTTAATAATCAGGTCGCCGGAATGGCGGTTATGGTCTTAATAACCACCATGCCTTTTCTGAATTTCACCATGCAATTAAGAGGATATACCCTGAGCGCTACCTTATTGTCGGCTGCCGCATTTCATCTCCTGTCATTTGAACGCAAACCGAATTACTGGCACATTGCCATTTCGCTGATCATTGTCACTGCCCTGTTGTACACCATTCCATCGAACGTATTTTTTGTTCTCTCACTGGGCATTCTTTTTGGGATAAAATGGCTGGTAAATGGCAGGGACACCAATCTTGGCAAAAAGACGGGATTTAGCGAGAGGTGGGTGCAAAACAGGTATTTTGTGATACTGGTTGCGATAGCGGTTTCGGCATTTTTATCGTATTTGCTGTACCTGCCCGTTCTGGAGGATATATTAAATGAAAGGCATTTGCAACAGGTAAAAGGACAGTCGTTTCATTCATACAATGTCGTGGATCTGTTTCCGAAAGTGGTGTTCTATCTGACATCCTTTCGGGTTCTGTTTTTTATCCCTTTTGTCGTTGGCCCGTTTTACCTGTACCGGGAGCTTAAAAAAAGGACTTGGAAAACCGATACGCTCTATCATTCCCTGTTTATCTTCCTGTTGTTTCTACTGCCCTTTGTCATCAGTTTTATCCGGGGGGATAAAACTCCGCAACGTTCATTTATTCCATTGTCCGGACCTTTCGCCCT
>DNDT01000344.1 GCA_003487525.1 Flavobacteriales bacterium | reverse complement strand
GTTTTACCGTATACGTCCCGGGGGTACGATAAATATGAACAGGATTCTCAGCCGTACTGGTTTGGCCATCTCCAAAATCCCATATAAAAGTCTGGGCATTGTTGTTGCATAAATTAATGAATCCGATTTCGGCCGGCAAGACACAGGCTTCCGTTCTGGTGGCTGAAAAATCGCTCACCACCCCCGGCGTGTAAGCAGGACCGACACCGACGGCATACCATGCGTTTTCGGTTGACTCCATTTCGGGAGAGCAGGGGCCAAACAAATCTATTGCCGATTCAATGGAGTAAAAACGCGCATCGCTGTAATCCGAAGATGGAGTTAAATAAACCGTCAGGTTTCGGAAAGCAATGGCTTCTGACTTTGCAACTCCAAGCCCTGCTACAGAAAACACATCGTTGTTGTCGTTCGTGCCGGATCCACCCAGGGTAAGCAGGTAAAACCAGTAATTTTGAACGCCACTGTTCGTATGAACACCGCCATTGTCGGCCGTTCCGGTCGCCCAATAAGTGCCTAAATAGGTATCCGGATCTGCTTTTTGATTGGGATTGCCCATGTTTCTGATGTGATTCCCGCGATCCTCTCCCATAAGCCAGTTTTTTACAGCATTGGGTTTTACCGAAATTTCAATGGCACATCCGAAAATATCCGAGAATGATTCATTGAGAGCACCTGGCTCGTACTGATAAACCAAATCAGCCGTGTTGGATGTTAATCCGTGAGAAACCTCATGACCACATATGTCAAGTGTGGTATAGGGAAGCGAACTTCCGCTTCCGTCGCCGTAATGCATGGCAGTTCCATTCCAGAACGCGTTGTTGTATCCTGAACCGTAGTGAACATAGCTAATCAAGGCAAAGCCGTTATTGTCCAGGCTGTTTCGATTGTGAACGGTCATGTAATAATCGTACACCATTTCAGCGCCCCAATGCGCGTCGGTCGCATATCTATACCTCAGGGTATCTTTCCAGAAATTGGTAGTATTAGAGAAGGACACGGCATTATTCGTATTTGTGGTATTGAGCATATCATAGGTTCTGATTCCGTTTCCCCGACCGGTTTCGGACAAGCTAAATGTTCCGCTTACGGAATTGTAATTGGTGGTAATAGATTGGGTGCCGCTAAAAGATGTGACAGCCGTACCCATTGAATCGACATGCTTGATCGTCATATCTTCAAATACCACTTCACCGGTTATTGCGCTAACATAGACATCTGCCCTGTAGATCGGTTCATGTGCGTAAATGTCGAATTTGTAACACGGAATTAACTTTTGAGAAGTAAAATCCATTGCCGCCGGTAAAAACACTTTTTCTCCAACCGGATAATACGAGGCATTCGGATTGTTGGTCATCATTTTAAGATGTTGTTCTTCTCCGGCAATCTCCCACTTGTACGAGGAGGCACGGATCTTGTTAAGGGCGCCTTCAAGACTCTGTGCCTCGGACAACAAATGCGAGGTGAATACCGGGTCAACCAGCACATATCCATTCATGGAATGAACTCTTCCGTTCAGAACATGTGCTTTTAAAATTGCGTGCTCTACGACGATACCACCAACAAGCTGCTGCATTTTAATATGCGTAAATCCCTTCTGATCCTCTTCCTCAATGATGGTGGTAAAGGTGAAAGATCCATTGGTCCCGTAGTGTTGATCCAGCCATGCGGATAAGTGTGATGCAAGAGGTCCTTTATCTTTTTGGAATCGAATAAAGACCGGGGCACCGACACCCTCCTTGTAACGGATTAGCTCCGCATTCTCAATTTTTTGATTTGCTTTAGCTCCCCGTAATATTTCTTCCGCTTTCAACATGAAAGTGAAAAACAGACCAATGGAAAGCAATAAGGTAAATTTTTTCATGTGTAGACAGTTGTAAGGGCAAAGATAATCATTTATAAACCTGAAACGCCCTGCCGGAATGAGGCGGGCTTTTCAGGAGTTCAATTTAGAACAGGAATAAACAACAGCCATAAAACCGGAAATCCGGACACGCTGAATAAACTTTGTTTCATACCTTAGCCCGTATGATGAACGCACCGAAACCACCGTATTATGCAGTTATTTTTACTTCGAAACGATCAAGTAAAGATTTGGCTTATAATGAGATGGACAGGCAAACCTTTGTGGAGGTCAAAAAAATAAAAGGCTACGTCGGCGCCGAATCCTATACCGACGAAAACGACAGGCACGTGACTATAGCCTATTTCTTAACAGAGAAGGCCATACTTGACTGGCGGTCTAACCCGCTTCACATGAAAGCGCAGCAGTTGGGAAAAGAAAAATGGTACAGTTATTACAACGTAAAAGTTTGCAAGGTTGAACGAGAATACGAATTCAGCAAATAAAAAATGAAGAATAGCAATCCAATAGAAAGCGGAAGTGTAAAAACCGAAATCTCTCAGGGAGTTGGCAGGATAGAGTTTTTTCATCCCATGAGCAACTCATTGCCCGGAAGATTATTGGGGGAATTGACACGCGCAATAAATGAATTGGGGGACAATGACGAGGTCAATGTCATTGTATTAAGCAGTCATGGAGACAAGGTATTTTGCGCAGGCGCTAGCTTCGATGAATTGGCCAGCATCTCGGATTTGGAAGAAGGCGTTAACTTTTTCAGTGGCTTTGCCAATGTGATCAATGCGTGCCGAAAGTGTCCCAAACTGATTATTGGCCGCATTCAGGGAAAGGCAGTTGGAGGCGGTGTGGGTTTGGCATCCGCCACCGACTATTGCATGGCAACTGACAAGGCTGCCGTGAAATTGAGTGAACTTGCCGTGGGGATAGGGCCATTTGTTGTCGGGCCGGCCGTAGAGCGAAAAATTGGATTAAGCGCAATGAGTCAGCTGGCAATCAATGCAAGTGAGTGGCAAACCGCGCAGTGGGCAAGAGAAAAGGGCCTTTATACCGAAATATTTGAAAGCATCGGTCAACTTGACGAAGCTATCGACACCTTGACGCAGAGACTCGCCGGGTCAAATCCGGAAGCGCTTACGGCCTTAAAAAAGGTTTTTTGGAAGGG
>DNDT01000208.1 GCA_003487525.1 Flavobacteriales bacterium | reverse complement strand
AATCGTTGATGAATTTTATTCCGTGCACGTCCATGACGAATTCAAGTCTGTGTTCGACGTTCGTAAAATCAGACAGGCTTTCCCGGATCAGGTCCTTTCTGAGTTCCATAATTCTTCCGGCTATCGAGGCAGCCATTGAATTGTAGATGTTGTGTTTTCCTTGTAAAGCGAGTTCGTGTATTGACATATTGAATGATTTGTTATTAAGGTTTACTATAAATTGATCGCCCTCTAAATAGGCTCCGGGCTCTTGTTTTTTTTTAAGACTAAATGGGAGATTGATTGATGCATTGTTTATTTCTTTCAGACCTTCCAGGATCACTTCATCGTCGAGATTGTAGATGAAGAAATCTTCGGCACCCTGGTTTTTAGTGATTCTGAATTTTGAATCGGCGTATTTTTTCAGACTGTAATCGTAGCGGTCCAGGTGGTCGGGCGTAATGTTTAAAATGATTGCGATATCCGGCTTGAACCGGACAATGTCGTCAAGTTGAAAGCTGCTCAGTTCCAGTACGTAATAATCGTAGTTGCCCTTTGCGACTGCAGCAGCAAAACTGGCGCCCACGTTTCCTGCCATGCACGAGTTTTTTCCCGCCTTTTTAAGCATGTGCTGGATCAGGTGAGTGGTGGTGGTTTTTCCGTTGCTTCCGGTGATGGCCACAATTTTGCCGGTACAGTATCTTGAGGCAAATTCGATTTCCGAAATGACAGGAATACCTTTTTCCACTGCTTTCATAATGATGTCGGCTTTCGCCGGAATTCCGGGACTCTTTACAATGAGATCGCTTGTCAGTATTTTGTCTTCACTATGTCTGCCGCTTTCGTGAGTGATGCTTTCGTTTTCCAGCATTCCTCGGTACTTGTCCTTGATTTTGCTCAGGTCGGAAACAAAAACATCAAGTCCCTGCTTTCTGGCCAGAATGGCAGCGCCCACTCCACTTTCACCGGCTCCCAGAATACATATGTTCCTTTCCTTTTTCACGCTTATCTAAGTTTCAGTGTGGCAATTGAGAAAATGGCCAGCATCATGCCCACAATCCAGAATCGGGACACAATTTTTGATTCGTGGTACCCCTTTTTTTGATAGTGGTGGTGCAGCGGAGCCATGAGGAAAATCCGCCGCCCTTCACCGTGCTTTTTCTTGGTGTACTTGAACCAGGCGACCTGAAGGACAACCGACAGGTTTTCCATCAAAAAGATTCCGCAGAACAATGGAATGAGCAGTTCTTTCCGGATGGCCAGCGAGAATACGGCTATGATTCCTCCGATGGCAAGACTTCCCGTATCACCCATAAAAACTTGTGCCGGAAATGAGTTGTACCAAAGAAATCCAACGCACGAACCGACGAAGGCACCCATGAATATTACCAGTTCCTCGGATCTGGGAATAAACATGATGTTCAGGTAGTCCGAGAATATGATGTTACTGGAAACGTAGGCGAAGATGGCAAGCACCAGGCCAACGATGGCAGACGTTCCTGCCGCCAGGCCATCCAGGCCATCGGTCATGTTAGCCCCGTTCGAAACGGCTGTTACGATAACGATGACAATGGGAATAAATACGATCCATGCCCAGTTCTTGTAATCCTTGCCGGTCCATTTTATTAGCCAGGCGTAGTCAAACTCGTTGTTCTTGAAGAAGGGAATGGTGGTTTTCATGGACTTTGTTTCTTTCCAGATTCGTTCTCCGCCTTCCGAAGAATGCAGACTTCCTTCGGTGACATCCGTTGTCTGGTACTGCATTATCTTTTGCTTGACCATAACATCGTCGTTGAAATACAGCGAGATACCAACAATCAGTCCAATGATGATCTGCCCCAGAACCTTGAATTTTCCGGCCAGTCCTTTTTTGTTCTTTTTAAACACCTTGATGTAGTCGTCCAGGAATCCGATGGTTCCGAGGAGTACGGTCGAACACAGCATTATTTGTATGTAGGTGTTGTCCAGTCTGGCGAACAAAAGGGTAGGGATCAGAATCGCTGCAAGAATGATTAAACCACCCATGGTTGGAGTGCCTTGTTTTGCCGTTTGACCTTCAAGACCCAAATCGCGGATGGATTCGCCGACTTGTTTGCTGTGCAGGACGGCAATAATGCGCTTTCCGAAAAGCATGGAAATGATCAAACTGAATATTACCGCAGCAGAGGCTCTGAAGGTAATGTACTGGAATACTCCGGCTCCGGGTACATTTATTGTTTGCAGATATTCAAATAGGTTGTACAGCATAGGTTTTATTTGAGGATTTCTTTTAACACTTTCATGTCATCAAAGGGATGCCTGACACCTTTGATGTCCTGATATTTTTCGTGCCCCTTTCCTGCTATCAACACGATATCCCCATCTCGTGCCAGCGTGCAGGCGGTTTTTATGGCTTCTTTCCGGTCGGTTATTTTTAGTACCCTGGATTTTTTGGATGCATCAACTCCGGCGTACATTTCATCAATAATGGCAGCGGGATCTTCTGATCGGGGATTGTCTGACGTGAGCACAACCTGGTCCGAAAAAGAGCTGGCTATTTGTGCCATAATGGGACGTTTCTCCCTGTCCCTGTCTCCGCCGCAACCTACCACGGTTATCACGGTTTCGTTTCCTGTGCGGATTTCCTTAATGGTCTCCAGTACTTTTTCGAGTGCGTCAGGTGTATGTGCGTAATCGACGATGGCGGATATTCCCCCGGACGACCTGGTGAACTGAAACCTTCCTTCGACCGGATTCAACGCGCTGATCACTTTTAGCACATCCGTTTTATCATATCCGAGCAACATGGCCACTCCGTAAACAGCCAGGATATTTGATGCATTGAAACCACCGATTAGTTTGACCCAGACTTCTTCTCCGTCGATGTTCAGCAGCATGCCATCAAACCTGCTTTCGATGAGCTTGCCTTTGAAATCGGCTTCGGTTTTTAAGGCATACCTCTTTATTTTGGCCTGGCTTTGGGTCACCATTTTTTCACCGTACTTGTCGTCGTCGTTGATCAGGGCAAAGGCCTGTTTATCCAGGTTGTCGAAGAACTTCTTTTTGGCAAGCAGGTAATCGTGAAAATTGCTGTGGTAGTCCAGATGGTCGTGAGTGAGATTGGTAAAAACACCTCCGCTGAAATTCAATCCCCTGACCCGCTCTTGATTCATGGCATGAGAGCTGACCTCCATGAAACATGTGCTGCAGCCATTGTCGACCATCTGCCTGAGCAGTGAGTTAAGTGCAATGGGATCGGGAGTGGTATGCTGGGTTTGTATTTCAATCTCATCTATTTTGTTGACAATGGTTGAAATCAAGCCGGATTTTACCCCCAGACTTTTGAACAAATGGAAGAGCATGGTCGTTATGCTGGTTTTTCCGTTTGTGCCGGTTACTCCGATTAACTTGAGATGAGCCGAAGGGTGGTCAAAATAATTGGCTGCAACGTAGGCCAGCGCTTTCCGGCTGTCTTCGACCGTAACGTATGTGACTTTTGGATTTAGGGTTGTTGGAAGGTCCTGGCAGAGTATGGCAATGGCTCCTTTTTCAATGGCCTGATCGATGAATTTATGTCCGTCAAAAACCTCCCCTTTTATGGCAACGAACAACCCGAATTTCATTTGCTTCCTTGAGTCGTAGGTCAGGGTGTCAATAGCCATGTTTGTCAGCCCGATTACGTTTTCGAGGGTTACTTTGTATAAAAGGTCTCTCAGAAGTTTCATCAGGTTAATTCGATTTTAATGGTTTGACCTCTGACAATTCGTTTACCCGGTGGAAGGGATTGTTTTTTTACCACTCCTTTTCCGACAAACTGGATGTTTAATCCGCTATTTTCCAACACGTAAACAGCATCTTTTAATCCCATTCCAACAACATCGGGCACCAGTCCCGGGATTACTTCCATGGCTTCTGTCACAACCACACTGTCTTTTGTGCTGGTTTTTATCCACTCCGATTTTTCGGGAAAATTTGTAAACGGGACACTCAGGGAGGTGAAAACATTGTACAACTCATCCCTGCTTCCGCTCAGGGAGTAGGGAATTGCGGAAGATGCCATATAAGGCCTTTCGTCAAGTTCTTTATGCATCTTCAAGCTGTTGGCGAACACCTTGTCGGCCACTTCCTTGAAAATCGGACCTGCCACCAGGTTACCGGTATATACATATTTAGATGGGGCATTTACCACCACAATACAGGAGTAAATGGGTTGCTCTGCCGGGAAAAAGCCGACAAAAGAAGCCTGATGACTTATTTTGGACTCGTACTCATAACCGTACTGATCGTTGGCGATTTGAGCCGTACCGGTTTTTCCGGCGACCATGTAGTGTTTGTTTTTAAGATTTGCCGCCGTTCCTCCATTGTTTACAACCCCTTCCAGCATCTGTCTTACTTTAAGAAGGGTCGAT
>DNDT01000234.1 GCA_003487525.1 Flavobacteriales bacterium | reverse complement strand
TGGGATAAAACAGAAGATGCGGCCGTTTTTGAAAGCGGCATGTCTGCCATTTCAACCGTTCTGCTGGAGTTTTTGGTGCCCGGGGATTTGCTTGTCCACAGTGGTCCGCTTTACGGCGGCACCGATCATTTTATCCATCACGTTTTAAAGAAATTTAACATTCATTCTCTTGGGTTTAAGGCCGGCACGACCGAAGAGGAAATCATCAAGGCCATTGAATCGCATCCACAAGGAGATCGGTTTAAGGTAATGCTGATCGAAACTCCTGCCAATCCCACCAATTCGCTCATTGATATTGAAATGTGTGCGAGAATCACAAACCGCTTCTCGAAGGAAGAAAAAGTTGTGCTTGCCGTCGACAATACCTATATGGGGCCCTTGTGGCAACACCCCATAAAGCATGGTGCGGATCTCGTTCTGTATTCGGCCACCAAATACATTGGCGGTCACAGTGATGTGGTTGCCGGCGCGTGTCTGGGCTCAAAAGAACTTATGACCCGCGTTAAAACCCTGAGAACCTTCCTTGGAAACATGGCCGGGCCATGGACAGGCTGGTTGCTTATGAGAAGCCTGGAGACGCTTAAAATTCGCATGGAACAACAGGCGAAAAACGCCAAAACCATAGCTGAATTTTTAAGAAATCACCCAAAGGTGGAGCGCGTCTATTATCTGGGGTTCGTAACTCCGGATAATCCCGTTGAATACGACATCCGAAAGAGGCAATACGAAAGCGATGGCGCGATGATTTCGTTTGATGTAAAGGGCGGGGAAAAAGAAGCCTTCACCTTCCTGAACAATTTGAAACTGATCAAGCTTGCCGTCAGCCTGGGCGGAACGGAAAGCCTTGCGGAGCACCCCGCCACAATGACGCATGCAGACGTGGATCCCGAAGACAGAAAAGTACTGTCGATTTCGGATAAATTGGTTCGGCTTTCCATCGGGGTTGAAAATGATCAGGATCTTATTTGGGACATCGAGCAGGCCCTGGATAAAATTTAATTTCCCGCTTCTGAGATCTGGGCTTTGTATTTCTCCCACAATGGATTTTGCGGATCACTTGGGTACTGATCCCTGAGTGGGGTTTTTTTCTTTAACAACCTGCCATCCTGGCACTTGTCGCCGGCGGGGGTTTCAATGTCCAGAAAGCGAATGTGGGTATTTAATTCTATTTTAACCGGAATGTTTTTGGATAATAATTTGATCCGCTCCAGATCGATAAAAATATCCGCGCTCATTAAATCCGGAATCCACCCGGCTTCCGAATAAATGGAATTAAAGTTGAAGACAATGTCGAATCCATTAAAGTTGATGCCCAGAACCTTCATCAACAGTCTTATCTTCATTGACGAAGACCTCACCTGAAATGTAAAGGCCTCAATGGCCAGTGTTTCATAATCTAGGAGAAGGTAGCCCCGCTGGCTTGCAACCCCTCCTATTCGGCCCTTGAATCCAATTTTTATTATTTGTCGTTCGCCATCCTGAACCAGATCTTCGAACCAGAACTTGATTTTCTCAATTTGAGCGCCATTCAAATACAGTTGCTTAATCAAATTGGAGTCGATCTGCGTGTATATGTCAAAGCCCTCGCTCATTTCCTTTCCGAATCCCAGCATGGTCGAGTCAAGTCCTTTTATGGCCATTTTATCTCCTTTCTTTTTTCTTCTTTTTGATACAATGCTCTGTATGGCCATCTCTTCTTCGTCAAACGATTTGAACGCCAGCATTTCTATGCGTGTGGAGTCACCGGGTGTTCCGATGACAGGCATGATATAACCCTTCAGAATGGACTCTGTTGACTCGATAAATTTTCCGTTCAGCCGGATCAGCGTACGTTGATAAATGTGTCCGTTAAAGGGCGTCGAAATGTAGTTTTGGGGTATTTTTTCAATGGCCATTTGAATATATTCTTCGGGTGACTTTGGGCTGACCAGTACCGAGTTGAGCTTTACGGAGTTCGGATGGAGAAATACAAAGATGGTGTCCATGCTGTCTGAAATCCGGATCTTTTTTGTCTGAAATCCGATGGCCGAAAATTCCAGGCTGTCCTTTCCCTCGGGCCGGGAGGAAACGTTGAGTTGAAATTTTCCATTAAATCTCGATACGGTGCCTATTCCTGTTTTCGACACGGAAATATTGGCGTAAGGCACAGGCGATTTATCCTCGGCATTCAGAACAAGCCCTTCAATTGTTTGGGCTCCCAACGCGGTGGTTAAAAACAACAAGAAAAGAATAAAAATGCGCGCCATATTCATCGACATTATGCCTGCTCTAAATTAGAAAATAAGTTTTGCTGGCGCTGAGCTATAGGTTTTCTTACTTTTGATCCCGATGACACTCGCCCGATATTTTTTTAAGCCCATGCTGGTCGTTTTAACTCTGATTTCCTTCGGGGCAGGGATGGCTCAGACGAGCTTTCCCCTTGATTCGGTCAGCGGCCTGGTAACATACCGGGGTATAAAACACGTCGATCCCTTGTGCAAAAAGAAATCCATGGCTGTTGTTAAAACTTGGGCGGGTAAGAGGATGGTGTTTCCTCCGGGGGTGTTTTCCGTAATACACGAATCTAAAAATCGCCTCATTCTTAAAGCGCTTACCGAGGTTCCCGGGCCAAAAGGGCTGCACCCCATTTCGTTCAAATTGGACATTATGGTTTCCAGAAAGTCCATTGACTTCAGGGCCGACAACTTTTATTTTGAGGATATAACCGTATCTTTGGAAGAGTGGATTAAAAAATACGGATCCTCCGATTCAGAGCGTCACAAAAAGATGGTTGAGGTGATAGGAAAAGGGATTGGAAGTCATGTTTTTTTAATGATAGAAGATTTGAAAAACGAAATTAACAAGCAGTAATTAGACTATTTTCATGATTAAACAAACAGCAATACTTTCGGTACTCGTCGCCCTTTCCTTTGGTGTTTTTGCCCAGGACGAAGACCAGCCGGAAAAAATTAAAGTTATCAGCCGTTCCGTTGAAGGCGAGATAAGAACCCTTTACAACGACACGCTTTACGGTAAAATTCAGGTTCGCGATGCACAAGACTACTACATCACGTCCATCACCTTCAAGGAAAAGGGGAAAAAGCCTGTTGTTTATTCCGCTTTTGACATAAAACGATTTAAACAAATTGTTCCTTTTCCGGATCGGGCAGATTTTGGCGTCGAAGAAGTTTACTATAAAAGCGCTGAAAGCCCGAGTGACCCGTATAAAAAAGTGTTCCTGCCGCTGGATGAGTGGAAATGAGGGATTATGCCGCGCATCCTCATTATAGATTGTTTCGATTCATTTACGTACAACATCTTTCATTACCTGGACGAATTAAACTCAGGCCATTGCGACGTAGTTCGTTATGACAAACTGGATGTTCGCACACTTTCGGAGTACACACACCTGGTAATTTCACCGGGCCCGGGTCTACCGGATGAATACCCCAACATTAAAACGGCGCTGAGCGCATTGGATCCCGGAATGCCGGTTCTGGGTGTTTGTCTGGGTCTTCAGTGTATCGTGCAGTTTTACGGAGGAACCCTCGAGCGATTGGATTCTGTGAAACACGGTGTTGAATCTCAGTTGCATTTTCAGTCGGAATCCGTCTTGTTTCAGGGCATAAAAGAACCGATGAAAATTGGTCATTATCATTCGTGGATTGCTTCAGACCGTAATTTTCCCGACGATGTCTTGCGCGTCACCTCAAGGAATGACGAGGGATTTATTATGTCCTTGCAGCATCGCTCCCTCCCGTTGTTCGCCGTCCAGTTTCATCCCGAATCGGTTATGACGGAAAACGGAAAACGTTTAATAAAAAACTGGCTTTTGAAGGCTAAATCGTCTTGATCTTTTTGAAGAGTTCCTCGCGGTAATTACCTCCGATCGGAATTTGTTTTTCCAACCCCTCAAGACTGACAAAAGAGTGCTCAATAGCTTCAATTTTATCCAGCCTGACAATATACGATCGGTGTACACGCAAAAAGGCCCTTGATGACAGTTTGGATTCGATGTCTTTCATGGTTGAGTGAATGACATATTTTGCCTTGGGCGTAAAGATGGAAACGTAATCTTTAAGAGCTTCTACATAAAAAATGTTCTCCGCCTTAAGTTTGACCAGGCTT
>DNDT01000415.1 GCA_003487525.1 Flavobacteriales bacterium | reverse complement strand
CCAGCCATAGGTATGCCTTCCTGAGTATTTCCCAATACCGCAAGAATAACACGGTCGGGATTCCAAGGTGACGGTAACAATTGAACATACCCAACGCTTGTATTTGGTAATAAACTATAATTGACCAACATGGAAGGTTGCACAGCAATATCACTACCTGCATCAAAGGGTGCAGGTAGAAGATCGTTTATTTTTGAGATGATAGGTAAAGTGGTGGCCCGACCAAAGATGATGAAGTTATAACTTTCCAAATCATCGTCGGAGCTGTTATCATCATGCAATACATGCAAACTGGCCAACGGAGCCCCTCCTTTAGCACCCATATAATAGGCAACCTGTGCAGCATTACTCCATGAAACCAAATCGCCAGAAGGCACAATAAAGGCTAGGTCGCTTAAATCTTTACTGTCTAAAAACAGGTAGGGAAAATCTTTTAGGTTAAAACTTCTACCGGTATCAAGTTGGTTTTGAGATACAGGCAAGAATATTGATGATGTAGAATTAATGGTTACCCAGGAACTTAAGAAATCAGATGAATAACAAGTAAAATTGGGCACAATCTCAGAGACAATTTCCAAACGATTTATGCCTCTTCGCATAGTACCTGGCACCAAATTGATATTTGCAGTTGCAGGAGATTCTTCCGAAAGTTGCACTCCACCAACTACTTCATCATTAAGCAGGACGGTAATCCCTGTTTGATCATAATCGAGAAGATCGGAGTGGCTTAGCACCAAACTAATCTGGCCTCCCTGTGAAAAGGCCTGTTCAGGAGATGCATAAAAGTTATATGAAAAATAGTTTTCCCCATATAAACCCATAGTTTGGTCGTCGTAGCCTAAGTCACTAAAAGTTTGCACCTCGGGAGAGCCAATATCTTCAATCGAATTCACTGTTGAAATCAACGAAAGTGCTGGTTTTTCAACAGCAACAATTCCACCTGTACTAAATGCCTGTGCCGCCTTTACCACACCATCATTTGAATTGCCACCTACAAATAAAACTATAGACGATTGGCTCCAAGGTGAAACAGCCGCCTCAATAATTCCATCATCTTCCGCGATACCATTCAACCTTATTCCATTTTCAGATATTGGAGCAGGAAAATTCACGACCTGTAAATTAGGAAATTTCTTGGCCAAACCAACAAAAATCAAATGATTTGCCCCAACTAATTCAGGCGTTAAAGAACCATTTGCAACCAGCCTTACGTTCAACCTACCTTCAGTAATCGCACCCAGCCCTGCCATTGCACTTAACGCCCCTTGTAACTCGTAAGGTTCAGCATCATCAGGCACAACAACAAGTGCAGAGTTCGGTAGTATCGAATCTGGCTGGAATATAGGTTGCGGGAATAAGGTCAAATCTACAGAAGGTGTAACCGTCTCATATTCCAGATTAAGCTCCGAATATTTGCTGACAACTAAAGTGGTCCGAACTTGATCAAATTCACAATTTACCTCAGCGTTCAAAAAAAACCTTAAACTATATCTCCCATTTTCATCTGCGTTATTTAATGCATCTTCTGTTATGTATATACCCCGCTCCGGCTGACTATCAGCACCAAGAATAATCGTATCAACCAGCACATCATTAAAGTACACAAGTAAAGTACCAGCCACCACATTGGTATCATTACCTGAGTCTATCGCATTAGATAAGCCAGTACCACTCCAAGCAAGAGCGTATTGCAGAAAAATACTACTATTTGGCGCCAATTTCACATTTGCAGGTAAACTGAAATAAACAGTGGTCGAATCAAACGGACCTACCAAAAGCGTATCTGAATATCCGAGTTGCTCCAAAGTAAAAGTATTTTCCAGTTGACCNNCCGCGTGAACGGGGTTTACTGTGAAAAGCATAAAAATAAAAATAATAGACAGTATTAAAGATAGTTGTTTCTTCATCCTTTTAAAACCTTTCATAGGCTTATTCAGCTCCATCTTCGACAATAAATGGCGTGGAAAGATAAATCACAGTAGGGGTTTCGTATGACGAAGCTTGAGCCACAGCAGATTTTACGCGCTCAACAATATCATTACTGGATTCAAATG
Source organism: Flavobacteriales bacterium (assembly GCA_003487525.1). GTDB lineage: Bacteria > Bacteroidota > Bacteroidia > Flavobacteriales_E > Vicingaceae > UBA11591. The sequence continues at coordinate 1,489 of DNDT01000415.1, read as the reverse complement.
GATTACGTGACACCACGCCAATACATGGATCTGGTCTAACGATGATGTCCCCAGTTTCATTTAGTTGGATTGGCTCCGCCAAATATTTCTGGATTCGCTTAAAAGTTGTCTCAATTGCGGTACTAGTACTAGAAGGAAGTAAAACAGACAACTGAGACACATCCCATCGACCCACAATGTCCCGCCCCCGCAGTTCACTCTTCAATACTTGAGTAACCTTGCGCATTGCTCTATCAATCATGACTTGTGGCAGAACATCAACACTTTCCTCGATACCCCTGAAATTGATGACGCCGAATGCAAAACTTGCATCAGGGCTATTAAGAATTTCCTCTCGAAGACGCTTCTCAAAATGACTTCTAGTATATGCGGATGTAACAGAGTCAACAATTGCACGCTCGCGTAGTCTGTCATACGAATAATATAATTGTTCACGCGAAAAAGCCAAACCAGTACCTATTACCGCACCGACCAACAAAGCCAACCCTGCATTTTTTATCGGCTCTGGTCGAATGGGAGTGGTTGGAAATTCTGGCTTTTCCAGAATGCTAAAGTTATATACTGGATATAACTGATTGATATAATCCAAAGCTTCTGCACCAATAACATTAGCAATTTGGACAACGCCGTTCGGATCAGGACCCTCGACAGACAACTTCAAAATATTTGACTCCGGAATAACAACCACAGAAACGCTATATTGATCTGAAGACAATTCAGGATTTAGATTTTCAACTGCCGGGCTCGAACCAGTAGCAGCACTTGTAAGAAGCTCCTTGTAAGTATTGATAATAGACCGCCTGTCCAATGTATCCAAACTATCAACAATATCCCATGAATTCGTATACACAGCTGCATTTGGGCTTACAACAAAACGGGAGGATGTTTCATACACAGGCGGCGTAAAATAAGATGCTAGCAATGAAACATTCATTGCCACAAACATTACAAGAACAATAATCCACCACCCTCTCTGAAGAGTTTTTAAATAAATATTAATCTCCATGAACACCTCATAATCTTTTACCAGAATATTTTATTACAACTCAAATATTTACCTAAACATAATAGATCAGCGTCAATTATTTAAAGCTGCCTGATATGACTGTATCGTTAACTGCGTTTGCGAACTTAAGGAAAAACTATCTATTATTCTTTGATATGCATTTTCGGCTATCATGTCGGCAAATTCAGTATCCTGAATTATATATTGTATACCATTTGCAATTTCTTGGGGGGCATCAACATTAACCAATAAACACTCTTCCCCATCCTTTACCAATTCTGGTATACCGCCAACTCGCGTTGCAAGAATGGGTTTTCTAAGAGCTGCTGCCTCCAATAATGCGATCGGCGTCCCTTCCGTCCTCGAAGGCATAACAAATACATCACATGCTTTAACAAGTGATATGACATCAGGGCGGGATAGATGTCCAAGCAGAACAACACGATCTCCTAATCTATCAGCATCAATTTGATTTTCAAGAAC
>DNDT01000227.1 GCA_003487525.1 Flavobacteriales bacterium | reverse complement strand
GCGACTGGTACTGGCCGAATGCCTTTGGCTCTACTATGTGAGTCGGATTTTAAAGGCTATGTGATCGGGATAGATGTGTCAAAAGGTATGTTGAAGCAAGCAAAGATAAAGTTGGCAGGGTACGAAGGGCGCTTCGAGTTGGTACACCTGGTGCATTTGCCACTACCTTATCCCAATAATTCCTTTGATGTTGTCAGTTGCATGGAGGCTTTGGAGCTGATGCCAAATATGGAAGAGCCTCTTACAGAATTATTTCGTGTTCTTAAACCCGGGGGTGTTTTTATGAGTTCTCGAGGTACAGAAGCTTCCGGACGAAAGGAAAAGGTCTTCAGTGTGAAAGAGCTTTTAAAATTACTTTCTGAGATTGGTTTCGAGGAAATACAAATCACTCCATGGTGGAAATGGTTTGACCATGTACTGGCGCGTAAACCGTCTGCATAATTTTTGATTTGATGTGTAGCGAATAAGTCGCAAACGCGAATTCAAAATAATGGGAGTTTTGTTGGCCCTCAGAACCAATATGGTGTCCAGTATCCATGAAATCGATGTTGAAGAATGGGATCGTCTTAGCGAGATGCGTCCATTTCAGAGCCATCGTTGGTATACATTTGGCGAAGAGATTATGGCAGACTGCCTGCCAACTTATTTACTCGTTTATAATGAAAATGAGCTTGTCGCTCGGGCAGCTTTCTGGCTGATAAAAAATGAACCTCTACCGGATCTCCAACCTGCCTTGCGAACCCTGGTTATGTTTTTTCTCAAGCGTTGGCCACTGTTCATTTGCCGCTCACCACTATCCAATGCGACAGGGTTGATTATCGCCAAGGGAATTCCCCGAGCTCCGGTCTTGTCTGCACTATGTCAGAGCGGGATTCAAGAGGCAATTTCTAAGCAGGCATCATTTGTAGTGTTTGATTACCTTGAAGAAAATGAGACAAATAATTGGCCGGAATTATTCAGCGTTGTTCAGGTTTCTGATCCTGAAGCTGTCATGTCCAATCACTGGGAAAGCCTGTATGCATTCTTGTCTGAAGGCAATAAAAAAGACCGTCAGCACTATAAACGAACTGTGCGTGAAACCGAAAAGCTCGGAATCCAGCTCGAAAGGTATCGACAGATACCAGATGTTGAATCTGCACTGCAGCTTATTCATAATGTTGATAAGCGTTATGGCAATACCCCAAACCCATGGATGCGAAACCTTCTTTTGCAAATGAATAAAATTGGTGGAACCTGGCTTGAAGCACGCTTGGGTGGTCGCCTGGTTGGCGGAGGCTTAATCCTTGAAGATAATAGAACTCAAATGACAACCGCTCTCGGACTGGCAGAGGATGTTCCGTTTGTTTATTTTAGATTACTCTATGAATGTCTTGAAATTGGCTTTGAGAAAAACGTTGCTTTAATTCGATGGGGTAGTGGAGCTTATGAGGTAAAAAAAAGATTAGGAAGTAAATTAAAATTTACAAATAACGCTGTATTTGCACCAACCAACCGCTTCATTGGAAAAGTTGTTAAAATAATTCTTTCAAAATGAGATAATATGTTGCATGGTATCTTTTTGTCACTCATTATTCTAATCTTTGTGGTTGCTTTTTTTGTGATAGATTTCTGGTTCATGTACCAATATGATCCGGAGAGGAGTAACCGCAAGGGGTGGAGTTGGGATTATACGTTGTTTACTATCGTATTAGGAATAGCGGTGATTTTGCAACCCTGGCTACTTCCATCAGTTGGTTGGACGACTTCTCACCCGATTGGGCTGGCAATCCAGTTTGTAGGGTTTATTGTCTTGGCATCATCATTAATCATTCATGCTTGGGCGCGGCGGTACTTGCGACAGTTTTACGTTGAAAGGGTTGAGATCCAGGAAAATCATAGAGTTATTAGATCGGGCCCCTATGAGTACGTTCGTCATCCGATCATCACCACTTTTTTTGGATTTGCTGTCGGACTTTTTATGATAAACCCATCTTTAGTGACAATCTTGATAGCGACTTACACTTTTTGGGATTTTTCCCGTGCTGCCCGGCAAGAGGAGGAACTTTTATCTCAATTTCTCCCTGAGTATGCTGAGTACATGAGAACCACACCTCGATTTATCCCATCTTTGAGAAAAAAAACATGATTTCCTTAGAGAATTTCCTGGAACTTCCCACTGAACGAATTGCTGACTTGGTCAGGCAGAAGGAAGAAAAAGTAGTAGTGTTTCCAATCAATGGAACACGACGTTGGTTCATGTTTGAACATGGTGAAAAAGAATATCCTGATCCTATCCTAGCATACATGGATATTTCTACAACACGTCATATTGAGCTATATAAATTATTTTTTGATCACGGTGTTGGTACATTGCTTACTCCTGTCATTGGTCAGGAAATCCTCGAAACCCGGGATGCCTATATGGAAAAAATTGGCCAGGAGGGCTTATCAAGGTTAGCATCTCACCCTGAAATGCTCGCTTTCTATAATAAATATGATGTGAAAGTTCGATTCTATGGGGAATATAAAAAGTATTTATACAATACTACTTATCAAAGCTTGATTTCATTGTTTGAGCAGGTTGAAGAAAAAACAAAAAATAATAAATCGTTTCGTTTGTTTTTTGGCGCC
>DNDT01000249.1 GCA_003487525.1 Flavobacteriales bacterium | reverse complement strand
CACCCCCATGAATATCAAAGGTGTCCCCCAGGTATTTTTGACTCATCACACTGCACTCGATGTGCCACCCGGGGTATCCTTTTCCCCAGGGAGAGTCCCATTGCATGAGATGCTCTTCTCCCGCTTTTTTCCACAGCGCAAAATCCACCGGATTTCTTTTGTCGTCCTGCTTGTCAAGGCTTCGGTTTGCCGCCCCTTCAAGCATCTCCTCTATGTTTCTGCCGCTTAGTTTTCCGTAATTGTGCGTNNGGACGCGGTGCAATCGAAGGTCTGAGATTGTTGAGCGCATCCATGTCGCGGTAGTAATTGGCCATGTATCGCTCCACCACTTCCATCGGGTCAATCCGTTCCAGACGCGACTGTTTTGAAATTTTATCTTCTCCCTGATCGGCATCATCCGTGAGATGGCCTACATCGGTAATATTCTGAACATAGCGGACCTTATATCCGATATGAAGCAAATACCGATAAATGACATCAAACGAAACGTAGGATTTGGCGTGTCCCAGATGAGCATCTCCGTAGACAGTCGGACCACACACATACATACCGACAAAAGGCGGTTTAAGCGGGGCAAAGGCTTCCTTCTTTCTACTAAGTGTATTGTATAGTATTAATTTACCCTGCATGAGACTTTTTACGGACTACAAATAAACGAAAAAGGAAGACTGGTTAGCGGCAGGGATTACTCTTCATCAAACGGAACATCTCCGACATAACGCCCGTTTTTAATGCGCTCAATGTTCAGCAAGATGTTGTCGTCACTGTATTTATACCATTTTCCGTCAATCAGTTTGTAGTTTTGAAAGTATCCGTCTTTCACAAGTATTTTGTCTTTATTGTACAACTTGTGATGACCGTTGCCATCAAAGTGACCCTGGTTGGGTTGTTCTTCTTTACTGGCAACCACATTTCTAACCGGAGCATTTTTCTCCTCTTGCTTGGCCCGGTCGACAACGGGTGTTTTCGGTTCATATACCGTGGTTTTTGCCTCGTCCAGGGTGCCGTCTGCAAATACTTTCTTGGCTTTTAAATCTCCGTTTTCATAATATTCCGTCAGGGTTCCCGATTCTTTTCCGCCATCCCAGTTTCCCTCGATCATCAACTGACCATTTTCATGATAATACGACTGTTTTCCTTCTCTTTTTCCGGTGCTGTTAAAATTGAATGCTTGAGAGGGCTTTCCATTTTCATGAAAGCGTTTAAAGGTTCCAATATTTCGATTGTTCTGCCAGTTTCCCTCTTCTTCAAGTATTCCGGTCACATAGTACGTCTTATACGGACCATTGGGTCGCCCGAATTTATAGGTTATTTCATTCTTGGTTTTGCCATTGCTGTAATAACCTATCCAGACTCCTACTTTTTTACTGTCCTTGTATGATCCCTCTTCAATTTTTGCATCGGGAGAATATCCGGGAAGTCTTTTGTTTTTGCCTGTTATGATCCATTTGCCTTGCATCTTTCCCATGGCATCCTTTTTGTTGATCGTGTCACCACCAACAAGTTCATAGGACTGCCCAGAAAGATCTGAAAAAACAACTGCCAGAATAATAAAAAAGGAAAATGCGCTTACCAACCTCATAATCATGTATTTCGCTATCCGAAGGACTAAAAATAGTAATTCCTTAAATACTTAGCCTAAGTTTTCAAGCATATTTTTTACCATTCCTTCAAGATCATATTCGTGCGACCAGTTCCAATCGTGCCGTGCGCGCGAATCGTCGATTTTCTTTGGCCAGCTATCTGCAATGGCCTGTCTGAAATCGGGCGCATAGCTAATCTCGAATTCAGGAATGTGCTTTTTTATTGCCCCTGCTATTTCGGAAGGAGAAAAACTTATTCCTGCAATGTTGTAACTGGAACGGACCTTAATATTTTCTGCCGGTTCATTCATAATTTGAATGGTCGCTCGAATTGCATCCGGCATATACATCATTGGAAGAGTGGAGTTCTCGCCAAGAAAAGACGTGTATTTTTTTTGTTTCAATGCCTGATGAAAAATATCCACGGCGTAATCTGTCGTTCCCCCTCCCGGTAGTGTTTTATACCCGATCAAACCCGGATATCGAATACTTCGGACATCCACATTGAATTTGTTGAAGTAATATTCGCACCACCGTTCTCCTGCCAACTTGCTGATTCCATATACGGTATTGGGGTCTGCAATGCTGTCCTGAGGGGTGTTGTCTTTCGGCGTTGTCGGGCCAAAAACAGCAATTGAACTCGGCCAGAACAATCTTTTTATCTTTCCTTCCCTGGCCAGATTAAGTGTGTTAAATAAGCCATCCATATTGAGTTTCCAGGCAAATTCAATGTTCTTTTCGGCATTGGCGGACAAGAGCGCCGCCAGGTTATATATCTCCGTAACAGTGTATTTGTCAACCACCTCCCTGATCCGATCGATATCAAGAACGTCAATTATCTCAAATGGTCCCTCTGCATTTTCGGGTTGACGTACGTCCGAACCAATGACATTCTCCGTGCCATAATTCTCTCTCAGTGCGTCGGTAAGCTCGCTGCCCACCTGGCCGAGACATCCAATGACAAGTATTCTTCTCGTATCACTCATTTTTCTTAAGATTTAAACCCAGTTCGTCGAGTTGTTCACCGGCAATAGCTGAAGGAGCGTCCAGCATGACGTCCCTGCCTGAATTGTTTTTTGGAAAGGCAATAAAATCCCGAATGGAATCGCTTCCTCCAAAAAGGGCGCACACTCGATCAAATCCAAATGCAATGCCCCCGTGCGGAGGTGTGCCATATTTGAATGCATCCATCAGAAATCCGAACTGCGCGCGCGCCTCTTCCGGCGAAAATCCGAGCCAGTCAAGCATTCGCGCCTGCACATCCTTATCGGTAATTCTGATTGATCCTCCCCCAATTTCCACACCGTTGATGACCATGTCGTATGCATCCGAAATCAATCCCGTCAGATTGCCTTCTTCAATTTTTTTCAGCTCCGCTTCATTTTTTAAATAGGAAGTAAACGGATGATGCAGTGCATGGTGTCGTTTGCTTTCTTCATCCCATTCCAACAGTGGGAAATCATTTACCCAAAGGGGTTTAAAGGTGTCTTTGTCCCTTAAGCCCAGTTGATTTCCCATTTCCAGACGAAGCTCACAAAGAACCTGACGGCTTTGATTGACGTCTCCGGATACGATTAAAATCAAATCCCCCGGCTTTGCATTAAATGCGTCCGCCCATTTTTTTAGTGCATCCTGATCAAAAAACTTGTCAACCGAAGATTTGAAGCTTCCATCTTCATTGCATTTGACATAAACCAGTCCCTTGCCTCCTATCTGAGGCTTGCGAACAAAATCGGTAAGTTCGTCGAGTTGTTTTCGCGTGTATTCGGCACAGGAATCTACCTTGATCCCAACAACCAGCTCCGACTGATCAAATACATTGAATCCTTTGTTCTTTGCGAGTTCATTGATTTCAACGAATTTCATGTCAAACCGGAGATCCGGTTTGTCGCTTCCGTAAAACCTCATTGCATCCTGATAAGACATGACCGGAAATTTATCCAGATCGACATTTTTAATTTTTTTAAACAAATGGCGAACCAGCTCTTCGAAAATATCCCTGACGTCCTCCTGTTTCACAAAAGACATTTCACAGTCAATTTGCGTAAATTCAGGCTGTCGATCCGCCCTCAGGTCCTCATCTCTAAAGCATTTTACGATCTGGAAATACCGGTCAAATCCACCGACCATAAGCAATTGCTTAAAGGTCTGAGGAGATTGTGGCAAGGCATAAAACTGGCCCTGGTTCATTCTTGACGGCACAACAAAATCACGTGCTCCTTCCGGAGTCGACTTAATTAAAAAGGGCGTTTCTATTTCGAGGAACTCCTGATTGCTCAAGTAATTGCGAACCTCCTGTGCCACCCTGTGTCTCAACAAAATATTGCGCTGAAGCGGACCCCTTCTCAGGTCAAGGTACCTGTACTTCATTCTGATTTCTTCACCACCATCCGATTTGTCTTCAATGGTAAACGGAGGAGTCTCACATTGGTCCAGAATGTTAATCTCGTTCACTTCGATTTCTATATCTCCGGTCGAAATATTCTTGTTTTTACTTTGCCGTTCACGAACTACCCCGATGACCTGAACGACAAATTCCCTTCCCAGTTCTCCGGCCTGTTCACTCAGATTCTTGTTCACTTCGGTGTTAAATGCAAGTTGAGTTATACCATAACGATCCCGCAAATCAATAAAGGTCAGCCCTCCCAGTATTCTTGATTTCTGCACCCAACCGCACAGCGTTACTTGGTTCCCGACCTGTTTAATGTTCAATTCACCGCAGGTATGTGTTCTGTAATTATTTGACAATTTTGACATGAAGGACATAAGACAAGTGAGCTGCGAAATTAGAAAATTATAGTGCAAGAGGTCTTGAATTCTTCCCTTCATTTTGGCTAATATTGAAGGCATTCCAAAACAGAAATATGGAGATTGACATTTTTTCAGACGAATACTTTATGCGAGAAGCATTAAAAGAGGCAGTCTCGGCTTATGAAGAAGATGAAGTCCCGGTAGGTGCCATCGTGGTTATACGAAACAAGATTATTGCAAAAGCACATAACAGCACCGAATTGCTGCACGATGTAACCGCTCATGCCGAGATTCTTGCGATCACAGCAGCTTCGAATCATCTGGGTAGCAAGTATCTGAATAAATGCACGCTATATGTAACACTGGAGCCTTGTTTAATGTGTGCCGGTGCTTTGTTTTGGTCCCAAATTGGAAAAGTGGTTTACGGTGCACGGGATGAAAAAAGAGGGTATTCACTGTTTGCCAAACACAATGCCCTACACCCCAAGACAAAGGTAACTTCTGGAATTATGCAGGATGAATGCTCCGAACTCCTCAGTAATTTCTTTAAAAAGAAAAGATAAGCGCTTTCTTTGTAATTTTGGCCCCTAACTTAAACCTGATTTATATGTATCCTCCAGAATTGGTAGCCCCGATGAAAACAGAGTTGACCTCTGTTGGTTTTGATGAACTCACCACAGCTCAAGATGTGGATCAGGCATTAAGTCCGGATTCGGGGACAGTGCTTGTCATGGTTAATTCGGTATGTGGATGTGCAGCAGGAAGTGCGCGCCCTGCGGTAAGATTGGCCATAGGTAATGGCAAAATTCCTTCAAGACTGACAACCGTTTTTGCCGGAGTTGATCAGGAGGCAACTGCTCAAGCAAGAAAATACATGCTTCCTTATCCCCCTTCTTCGCCTTCGATTGGACTCTTTAACAATGGAAAATTGGTTCATTTTATTGAACGACATCACATTGAAGGCTCATCCCCGCAAATGATTGCGGATAATTTACAATCTGCCTTTAACGAGTATTGCTAAAAAACATTTTTAGCATTGAAGAGGAGCAATCGCTCCTTTTTTTTTTGCTCCTTTTTTATACATTTATAGAAATTTGAGCATGGTCACAATAGAAGATTGGACATACGCAGATTTTCTAACCTACCTACTAATTCTCGGCGCAAACGCCGATATGAGGATTACGGAAGACGAAAAAGATCGAATTATCCGTAAAGTCGGGGAGGAAAATTTTGTGAAAGTAAAGCGGGTTTTTGATCGTCAAAACGATGCTCAGCGAATTGAGACGGTGTCGGCCTTGTATCAAAAATTTAATTCTGAAATAGGCGGAAAAGAAAATCTTGTAAAGGCGATCAGGGAAAGTTTCTTTTTGGGGGGAGATGAAAAAGAGCATGTCATGGATCGTTACATGCTGATGATGCTCAAAAAAATATTGTAGGATTCAGGACTTTTCGAGCCCTGTGCTCGTAATGATATAACTCTCCTGGTAATTGTCGTAATCTGTATTGATGTCCCAAAGATCGTGGTCTTTTCCTTCGGTAATGTTTTCGGCCGCCCGCATGCCCATTAATATGGAGTGATCCTGATTGTTGTATTTAAATGCTCCGTACCTACCTATTACCGACAAGGCTTTAATACCGGTAAGGTATTCTTCAACGGGCTTTAAATCTTCTTTATATCCCATGCTGTAGACCGGGTAACAGCGGGGAATTCGAACGATCTTTCCCCCTTCAATTTCAGCCTTGCCAATTAGATTGGTCATTTTAATTTCAGCTTTGGCAAGTTCAATAATTTTTTCTTCACTCCAGGACCAAAAATCGTCTTGCTCATAACACCAGTATTCCATGGCAAGAATTGTTTTTTTCTCATTTCCGTAGAGCTGTGGAACCCAGTTTCTAAAATTCGTTATCCTGCCGACCTGAAGATTCTCGGAATGTATATACAGCCAGTTATCCGGAAATAAATCAATGGCATCGACTTGCAAATAGACCATAATGGTGTTTCGATAGGTCAGTTTTGAAACGTGTTCAACAATGTTTTTCGGGGCATCGCTGAGCCTTTCCACCAATAAGGTCAGGGGCATTGACGAAACCACTTCGTCGAAGTTTTTTATTTCTCCGCTTTCAAGTTCTATTCCCGTTGCTGTTTTATCGGTGGTCAGTACTTTCTTAACCGGTGAGCCTAAAAATACTTTTCCTCCATTTGCGAGAATCCGTTCCTTCATGTTTTCATACACCATGCCTGTCCCCCTCAAAGGATATGCAAATTGATCGACCAGGGTTTTATGTTCTCCTTTTTTGGTCAGATGCAGCGCGTTCTTTACAACTTCCAACAATGAAAGTTTCTTGATCCGTTGTGCCGCAAAATCCGCATCCAGTTCGGAACATTTAATCCCCCATAATTTTTCACTGTACGTCTTGAAAAAAATCTCAAAAAGCCGTCGTCCAAATCGTCCAATGACCCATCCTTCAAAGGTTCGCTGATCCGGTTTCTTTTTAAAACGTTGAAACCCAAAGCTCCACATACACCTGAATGCTTCGAAAACACCAAGATTCAACAGCGCATCGAAAGGCTTAAGCGGATAGTAGAAAAACTTGTTGCTGTAGAGTATTCTGGTAAGGCGGTCGACCATTTTGTATTCTTCACCCACGACCTCGAGCCAAAGTGAATTTACATCTCTGTCACTGCTGAAAAACCTGTGCGGCCCTATATCCACTTTTTGATTCCACAGTTCAATGGATTTTGCAAGTCCTCCAACAGAAGACGCAGCTTCGTATAGCTCCACCTCAATGTCCTTGTTCTTGGACAGTTGATATGCAGCAGTAATTCCGGCGGGACCGGCACCAATAACAGCCACTTTTCGAGGGCCACTCATAGATTTCAATTAAAGGAGGCCAAAACTACGTAAACTTGGCTAAAGAAAAGATCAAAATAACGGTCCATTAATGAATCAGGACATTTGACTTTAAAACATCCTTGTCCGTTTCCAAATAAAGGATGTATACGCCGGGCGTAAGCTCTGAAACATCGAGCGTGATTTCGGTTTTATTTTTCCCAATTCGCTTTGTCAAGCTGCATTTTCCAGTTGCATCGATCATTTTCAGCTGCACAGGTTCCAATTCACCGGGCCATGCAAGGTGCATCTCGTCTTTGGCAGGATTTGGAAATATCCGGAAGGTATAGGCACTTTCATGACTGTCTATTCCGACAGGGTGAGCCCTGATTATTTGTCCTGTATACGTTTCGAGTGAGTATTCAACTCCGGCGGTGTCCATTGCTCTGCTGGTCCATTGCACATGCAGGGTATCCAGGTAATCAACATGGTAGACATCCATCAGGTTATCCAGAAACTCATAGGTAATTGAAATTCTGGCTCTGGTGCCGGATCCGCTGGATTTAACAACAATAGCTGCCGTATCCTTAAGGTTTGCTCCCAGCGTGTCAAACAGCCATTCATACGTTATCCCTTGCAAGGGAACGCTATCCCAGACGAAGGTGTAATCCACCCCTTTTTTGCACTGCATAATCGCGTTGGTCGGTGGAGATATCAAGGAAAACCCCACTTGTCCCCGCTTAAGCCATACGATTCGTTCGGAAGCCGCTAATTCACTATAAACGGTATCCTTGGCTCTCGCCGTCCACTTTAATATCATACTGTCTCCGATCTCAAGATGATCCCTGAAAAATAGCCTGTAGTACAGGTTCTCGTGAGAAATGTTGTAGTTGCTGTTGGCCCCGTTGTTCGGAGAAAAAATGTCAAGAACAGGATTGGAAAAATCACCGCTCGTATCGTCCAGAAGCAACTGATATTTTACCGAAATATAGTGCAGCATATCCTGCCAGTCAAAGAGTCTGTTTGAACCATTCTCAAGCAAAACCTTTGTATTTGTCGAAGGTGACAGTAGCTTAAATCCAAGAGCTTTTCGAGTCAGTGCAATCGTAAAAGCCTTGGCGGTATCGCTGTACTTGCCCAGTAAGGTTGACCGTACCGTCCAATCAAGGGTAATACTTGCGTTAAGAGCAACCCCCAGTCCGGCAAGTGTCGAATCTATGACATGATTTGACGCGGTGAGCACCGTGTCGATTCCTCCACTGTCCGATGATACCACCACCAAAGGATTCGAAAAATCACCGTTGTGTACATCAAACATCACTTCGTATTTCATGACGCCACAATTATCGGCGAGCGAAGAACGCTCCCAGGTAAAACGATGAGGGTATTGGTGGAATCCTTTTATATCGACTGAAGTAAAAGAAATCGGATCGACCAGCGTAATGCTTCCTGTTTTTGGAGAAAGATTAACCGAATCTATCCAATTGTAGGCATCTTTCAGGAGTTGATTCCTGTTTGGAAAATCGATGGTATGTCCGATTCCTGAAAGGATGTTGGTTTCAACATAGGCGCAGTTGGCTTCAAGGCTGGTCTTCAGAGGAGTCAGTTTTGTGGAAGGACTGTCATTGGAACCATTCAGCAAATAATACGGTCTTCTTCCCGCATTTTTAATAATGCCTGTTACCGTTGGTGTTTCAACCCCAAGGGACATAATCCCTCCGAACAAATCGGCATGGCTGAGCCCAAATTCATATACCGCTTTTCCCCCTTTTGAAAACCCAAAGGCATACATTCTGCTGGTATCCACATGATACCATTTTTTCAACGAGTCAAGCAGTGCTTCCGTAAAATCGTAGTCGATCTGATCCGTAACGTCTCCATTGGCTCCTCCATCGGGACAAACCAGCAGCAAGTCGTTCGACTCGGCAAAGGCAAGAAGGGTGTCACACCACGAACTTGCATCCCATCTCAATAAATCGAGCGGATGAAATGCCAGGATCACTTCATTGGGAACTGAAGGATTGTATGCACTTGGAACATAGATGGAATATTTCTTTGCCGGATTGGTGGAAAAAGCAAACGAAGAGTCGATCCTGATCTGAGCATTAATTGCTCCGGAGACCAGAATCAAAACCATTAATATCCGAAATTTTTTCATGGAATTTATTTACAAATCTACACTGAAAATTTGAGTCAGCAGCACCCTCCGCCATCATAGAAATAGGTCGATGGCGAAATGAATATTTGGCCGTTTCCGGCCCGTTCAAGAGCCCTTGCTGTCTTGTCACAAACCGCCAGTGGCTGATTCTGAAGCAATACGTGGCCCTGACCGTCATCGAACGCTTCGTCCTGCCCGAAATAGATGGCAGATTTTCCTGTGAAAATACAGGGGCCGTCCTTCGGCATGGGATCTTTGATGGCACAAACTTCGACACTTTCGATGTAGACGTTTTTAGCTGTTTTATAGTGCTTAGGATCCAATATTCGATAAGGTCTTTTGGCCCTGATTTCAATGGTTCCGAATCCCGCATCGGTTAGCATCCCGATATAATCCTTAAGTGGCATGGCCCCACTCAAACACAAGGCTCTTAATTTCGGGTCGTTTTGAAGTGCCGGATCAATGTGATCGTCACTTACCGGGTCTGATAAAATCAAGCGGCCAAATGGTTTCAGCACCCGGTACATTTCCGAAATTGCCGTTTTCAATTCCTTTTCCTCGAAAATATTGAACAGGCAGTTTTGAGCTGCCACGTCAATGCTCTCATTTTCCAACGGAAGTTGCAGGGCATTGCCATTTTTTAGTTCGATAAAATCTTTGTCAAACCATTCGTTTTCCAATTCTGCTTCTTTTAAATTCCTGCCACATGCATCCAACATTTCGACTACAGGATCTACTCCGATCACAGCGCCCATCCTTCGTGAGAAATAGGCAAATTGCAAGAGTTCCATTCCCCCTCCGACGCCAACGTACAATACTTTTGAGTCCGGTGAAAGATCCCTCGGATGAACAGTGCTCCCACAACCGTAATTCATGGCCAGCATTTTTGAAGGAATACTCAATTCCGGTAATTTCCAAATCGGGCTGCTGGTGCAACATAAGCCAACCTGTGGAGATTCGGCGGCTTCCTTGTAAATTTTTTCAGCTGTTTTTAAATAGTTATCCATACTCAGCCCAGATGTTTAATCGTTTCTTTGATCAATGCAGTCATTCTTTTTTCCGAAACTGCCGCAATTTCCAAAATCTCTTTGATGTTAACAGGCTTAAGTCGCTCTGCATCACAGTCATCCGTTAACACAGATATGGCACTCGTCGAAATTCCAAGATACCTGGCCACA
>DNDT01000291.1 GCA_003487525.1 Flavobacteriales bacterium | reverse complement strand
TTAAGTTCTTAGCGGTGTCTGTGGTCTGGAACCCCGCACTTGCACTCCATAAATATGAATAAGGAGGAGTACCTCCGGCCACCAGTACAGTCACCCAGCCGCTGCTGTCACCTTTGCATAAGGCATCCTGATGAATGGAAGTCAGAGATAGAAGAGGGGCCGGTTCTGTCACAATCAATGTGGTGTCGATTGTACAGCCGAAGGAGTCCATAACCGTTACCATATGTGTGCCCGCCCTCAAGCTGAAAGCTGTATCTGTATTTTGAAACCCTGAAGTGGAATCCCATTGTATGTTATATCCCGGTTGACCGCCGCTAATACTTACATGTGCTTTTCCATCACTTCCGTTATTGCAGCTCACGTTGGCGATATTTGCCGTTAAAGTCAGCGGAGCCGATGCGGACAGGATGCTTACAGAAACACTGTCACTGCAATTGGCCGAATCCGTGACCAATACGGTGTAGGTCCCGACAGTGAGGGATGAGGCAAAAGCCGTGGTCTGATTCAGCGCACTGGCATCCCAGCTATAACTGTATGGATTTGTTCCTCCGGTTACAAGTACACCGGCAATACCATTGGCATCGCCGAAGCACTGCACAAAAGAATCCACCGGAACTAGTGTTAGCGCCGTATCCGGTTCGGTAATCATTATATTGGGATACGCCACGCAATTGTTCAGGTCCGTCACCACAACACCGTAAATTCCGGCCGGTAGATTGCTGGCGGTTGCGGTGGTCTGGTTGCCTGTTCCCGCGTCCCAGGTGTAGGCATATGGGGGAGTACCCCCGGAAGCTATAACAGTTGCCGATCCAGAACTGTCGCCTTTGCAACTGACATCGGTTTTTGAAAGAGCGAGATTTATGGCTGTATTGGGTTCCGTCACAACAATAGAATCCATCACCTGACAACCGTTATTATCGGTAATGGTTACCACATGGGTACCCGCGATTAAATTAAATGCAGTGTCGGTGGTTTGAGATCCGGATAAACTTCCCCATAGGTACGTGTATGGGGGACTGCCTCCGGAAACTGCTACCGCAGCTTCTCCATCATTATTTCCATTGCAGCTGACATTTGCAATCACAGTCATAACACCAACAATGGGCGGTGGTTCGGATATTTCGATCGTGTCACTCACCTGGCAATTGTTTGAATCAACCACATTAACTGAATAGATCCCTGCTCCAAGGTTGCTGGCCGTGTCGTTAACTTGAGAGCCCGTCAAAGCATCCCAGTTAAAATAAAACGGAGCCGTACCAAATGCGGTCACACTGGCTATCGCCATCCCATCACTTCCGCCATTACATGAGACATTCATACTGTCCATTGAAAGGCGCATTTCTTTCGGGTCTATCAATAGAATGGAATCGTAAGTGGTGCATCCCGTTGAATCAATTCCCCTGACAATATAACTTCCGGCACAGAGGTTATGTGCACTGGCATTTGTTTGATTAGACGGGTCATCCCATAAATAAGAAAATGGAGGAATGCCATTAATGACAGTTGCTGTTGCATGTCCGTCACAGGCACCGGGGCACACAGGGTCATATATTGAATCAACAATGGCCTTCACTCCAACTACGGTGATGCAATATGAAAAGACCTGTAAGCCGTTGAACGGGCAATTGTCATCTGCTACTTCTACGGTAAAGCAAAATGGCTGTGTCCTGATATGGGAGTTATTGGGTGTCCATGAAAAGGTTGCCACGGGTCTTGGCCCCGGTGTAAAAGTGAATGAAGCCCCTGGAATTGCCTGATTCCAAGTCATGGTAATGGTTTGCGTTGTGTCAGGATCGACAGAAAAAATGTTAAATGTAAGGTTGGAATTGGCACAAACTTTCTTTGAGAAAAAGCTGCTACTGTCAATTCCAGATAACTGAGGCAGGCTGTTTCCGTTTGGACAACCTAAAATTCTTAGCTGAATGTCACGCATAATGCTTCCGACAAATACACCATTGCGATATTCTTTAACCAAAATAGCCAGGATGGCAATCTGGTTAGAATCGGTTGGGAACATACAAAGGTCACCGGTATTTGGATTCAGGGTCACATTGGGAGATGAAGTTAAGGGTTTAGTCCTTGAGAATCCAGAAAGGAAACGTACGGTGTCGCCAATGCCAGTGTTTGTTCTGGGTGTTACCAGACTGTAGACCAGTGAATCACCTTCGGGGTCAACGGCGCCGTTGTTAAAACAATAGGTCTGATTGGCACACACAAACGGAACGGGGTTATTTGAAAATTTCGGAGAAGAATTCATGTTGAAATTATTGATCTTGGCTTCAACATAGATATTTTGATTACCGGGGTTAAAAATGGTTGTTATACCATTGTTTCGGCAGCAAATCTGATTGCTGATAACCCAGTCCGTGCATCTGTTTGGCAGCACTACCAGCCGCTTATAAATGTATTCTTCGGATCCCGGAAATGAACCGCCATTGCATTGGGTTATAATACTGGTACAGACAGGTGTTGTTTCGTTTCCGGTTCCAACTCGCGGAAGGGTAATATTAATGTTTTTGTTGCAGGAGGCCGACTTTAAATTGAGTGTTGCACTGTTAGGAGCGGCGACACCGGAACAATCGCGATAAAATGCGAGCGTAATTAAAAATGTATCCTGAGAAATTTGAACATAGGTCAAATCCATACCCATGGCGTGAGTAGCTTTGGTTTCAGAATAAGATGAAAGAAGAACTGCGATCAGTAAGGTAAAGCTGAGAAATGATCCGGTTAATATGTTGCAGCGCATATTCTTCAATAGATTAAGATTCATTTTGTATTTTGATACGTTTTTAATTGGTTCTTAAAATATACTCGAAATATGCGCTTTTTGTTTCGTTTCGAAGTTTATATTAACACAACACTAAATTATTAGATTTTTATGATCTTTTTAAGGATCGGAAGACTTTTGATTCGATTTAAATAAATTAACTTTAAAATATCGAGAAAGCCAGATTTGATCGATAATACAAGCTCAAACTGGTCGAGAAATCGCAGGTAAAAAAAGCAATAAAAATCTCAGAAAAAGGAATAACCATACCTCTAGTATAAAAATAACCAGTAAATTATTCAAAAGTTGACCTTATTAAATAGCTTTAAATAAGATTTTGTCAGATGAAAGAAACTGTTACGTCATTATTGATCATTTTTACTCTTCTCGCCTGCAGGCCAACAACAGTCCTTCAATCGGGCAAAAGCCAGAACCAGGCAGTTGGAGATATCAAAAAGGTCCTCGTTATAGCATATCCGGGGGTCCTGAAAGATCGTGAGATTTTTGAGCGCGCAGCTGTAAAGGCATTTTCCTGTGGGAAAAAAGATGTGGTGTCATTGAACGAAATTCTGGGTGATGAAGACAACTCATTTAAATCCGATCCTAAAAAGTTAACCGATTTCTTGCTTAGTAATCAGGTTGACGCTGTCATTGAAGTGAGATTTGTAAGCATAAGAAAAGAGCAGAGCTCATCGGAGGAGCAATACCCCACTAGACGAGAATACCGGATCATGGACGATGTCAATTACACAAAGTACATCCAGGAATATGAGAAGAGGGAGGAGAAGGGAGCTATTTTTGACAACATGAAAGTGAAGATGGATGTGAAACTACTGATGAAGGTTGAAGACAACTTCCGGGTCGTTTGGTCGGCGAGAACAGAAAGCAGTAATCCAAAAGGCAATCAACAGATCGCAAAAGGATGCTCAAAGAAAGCTGCCAGTGCCATGAAAAAGCAGCATATTTACTAGGCAGCCAAAAAAATCATTACATTACATATGTACATTTTATAAAGACTTATAAAACAGTCATATAAGATTTATAATGACCCTATAAGATACATATGTAATGCTTAATGTACAAATGTAAATTAACGAATAATAAATCAACATATTATATTCTATATCAAGCCTTTATACTGCACTAAATAAAGCTTATGTGTAACAACAAATGACTGAAGTTGTGAATAATGTGTAATTTCGGGCTCAGAAATGTAGGATTATGCGCTTCAGATTAAAAGAATTCATGGATGTCAAGGGGCTTAATGCCCGTGAACTTTCAGCGCGAATTGGAGTTCAGGCGTCATCCGTTTCACACATCCTTAACGGCCGAAATAAACCGAGTCTTGATTTTATTGAAAAATTGATTAAATCCTTTCCTGACGCGGATATATCGTATTTAATTACCGGTATCAGGCAAACTGCTAAGAAGCAGATTCAGTCGGATTCACCCCTTCCAGAACATTCCGAAAAGAATCGTGAAAAAGATCATGTGAAGGAGGTATCAAGTGCAAAGATTACAAATGTCATGGCAACAGACGATGTGGTCGAAATAATCAAGTTTTATCAAAATGGCACTTTTGAAATCTACAAGCCAAAAATGAGTTGATCTTATTCATTCTCGGGACTTGATTTTTTATAATTTCGATGCCCGAATGTACCAGAGAATTCTTAAACCTCTTTTGTTTCTCCTTTCCCCGGAAAAAGCCCACACTTTTGCAGTGGTCTTTTTAAAACTAAGTGCATTGTTTCCAATGAACCTGATTGTCAGGTCGGTTTTCAAGAACAACAACAAAACCCCTTATACCTGCATGGGCATTCAGTTTCCTTCCAGACTTGGATTGGCGGCCGGGTTTGACAAGGATGCTGAAATGTTTGATGGTTTATTGAATTTTGGATTCGGCTTTGTGGAGATTGGTACCATAACTCCCAAACCTCAAGGTGGCAATGAAAAACCGAGACTATTCAGATTGCCTGTGGATAAGGGTCTCATAAATAGAATGGGATTTAACAATCAGGGAGTTGAAAGTGCGGTTAACAGATTAAAAAAGAGAAAAAGAAATGCCGTTATCGGAGGGAACATTGGAAAGAACAAAATAACCCCAAACGATGAAGCTTTTCTGGATTACGAGCGATGTTTTGAGGAGCTGTTTGAATATGTGGACTATTTTACGGTAAACGTAAGTTCACCGAATACACCTGGCTTGCGGTCATTGCAGGACAAGGAGCCCTTGAAAAAACTGCTACAGCATCTTCAGGATTTGAACAATACCCACGGTTCGATTAAACCCATTTTACTGAAAATTGCTCCTGACTTATCAAGAAATCAGTTGGATGAGGTAGTCGAAATTGTGCTTGAAACCAAAATTGCCGGTATTATAGCTTGCAACACGACCATAGAACGAAGTGGTTTGCTTACGCCATCAGATGCCGTGGAACAGATAGGACCGGGAGGATTGAGTGGATCCCCTCTGAAAAAGAAGGCACTGGAAGTGGTGTCCTATTTATCCGAAAAATCAAAGGGTGCATTTACCATTGTTGGCGTGGGTGGCATTTCCACGGCTCAGGATGCACTGGATATGATTCGGGCGGGAGCTGACCTGATTCAGGTATACACCGGCTTTATTTATGAAGGGCCTATAATGGTGAAGAAAATAAACGAAGCACTCAACTTGAATTCCAATTAAAACAGACTTGTCAAAATAACTCGGTTCAAGTTTGAGTTTTCAATGATTTATCTATCTTTAAGGCCCGGTATCAATCAATCAAATTTCTTATGTCAAGAACGAATATTAGAACCATTTTTCTGCTTACAGCATGCACTTTGACATTATGGTCTTGCGGCGGTGCAGGAGGTGAAGAAGCGGAAAATGAAGATCAATTCACCGAAGAAGATGCTTCAGGATTAGTAAATGAAGGTGAAAAGGTTGTTTATTACGGTACGCCGTCACTCGTTGAAGTAGCTTCCATAATGGAATCTTCAGGAGCAGAGTTCACTCCGGAATTACTAAACGATCCGGAAGCGAGTATAAATTACTCCACAAATAATTCGAAAGCCTTAAACCTTGGGGTATATGGGGCGGATCTTGCTTATGCGGCCATGTTCAAGCATACCCAGGAATCAATAAATTATTTGAAAACCGTAAAGGGTATGGCCGAGGATTTGGGTATGTCGGGTGCGTTTGAAACCGAATTATTGGCGACCATCGAAACGAATATTAACAACCGGGACAGTTTATTGGATTTGGTAACGGATTTTTATTGGTCGGCGGACGCATATCTTCAGGACAATGACCGCTCCAATGTTGCTGCACTGATTATTGCAGGAGGATGGATGGAATCAATGTATCTGGCCTGCAACATGTCATCAATCAGCCCGAATAACGGAGAAATAAAAACAAAAATTGCCGAACAAAAACTTATCCTTAAAAACCTTGTTTTGTTCATGGAGGATGCCGCAAAAGGAGATCAGGGGGTAATCGACATGAATGAAAAGCTGAAGGAATTACAGAAGATTTATGAGGGAATTGAGATTACCCAGGAAACAGGAGTCGTAGAAACTCAGGAATCCGGTGGAGAAACTGTTATTGCCAATGAGACCACCGTAAATGTGAACAATACGGTGTTGATGGAACTCTGTGCTAAATTTGGTGAAATAAGAAATGAAATTGTAAAATAAAATGAATTCTATGCATAATCTGAAAATTCTGGTTGTTTCCGCCGGACTGATTTTATCAAGTCAGATCCTGTTTTCTCAGTGTCGCACCTTTGCCAAAAACACGTGTGAATCTCAACTGGAAGATTACATGTTAAACGGAAGGATGTATGGTGGATATATGGTGCAAGGTCAGGAGACCGAGCTTTTTATCGTGTTGAGTGCCGGACAGAAATACCGCATTGTCGGTTGCACCAAACCGGCATTGGGTAGCGTTTGGATACAGCTTATAGACGGCAATGGAAAAGTTGTTTTTGACAATTCCGAGCACGATCTGGTTCAGACATGGGATATAAGCGTGAAATCAACCCAGGAATTCAGACTCAGAACATTTGTCCCCGACGCCAAAAATAAATCCGCTACCAGAATCAGAGATTGCTCGTTGTTATTACTGGGGAGTAAATCAGCTTCTTAGCAAAGCAGATAATTGCTGTGGCCGCAGTCAAACTCATAGAGTGCCCTCGCGATGCCATGCAGGGCATTCATAAATTCATTCCGACAGAAGATAAGGTAAGGTATGTTCAGCACTTGCTTGGCGTTGGATTCGACACGCTGGATATGGGAAGCTTTGTTTCGCCAAAAGTTATTCCCCAAATGCGTGATACCGAACATTTAATCAAAAAACTGGACTTATCTAAAAGCAATTCAAAATTACTGGTGATAATTGCCAATGTCAAAGGTGCGGAAATAGCGCATCAATTTGAGGAAATCGATTATCTGGGCTTTCCTTTTTCCATTTCAGAGGTGTTTCAGAAGAGGAACACAAACGCGGGTATTGAGGAATCGTTAAAAAGGGTGGATGCGATTAGAAATCTCTGTGAGAAATCCGGAAAAGAATTGGTTGTATACATATCCATGGCATTCGGCAATCCATACAACGACAAGTGGAATGTCGATATCGTTGATCACTGGGTGCGCGTCATGTCAGAAATGGATATCAGGATAGTTTCGCTTGCCGACACCATCGGTTCCAGCACTGTTGAAAGCATTGAGTATTTAATGGGCAACTTAATTAAGGCGTATCCCTCAATTGAATTTGGCGCCCACATTCACTCCAGGCCCGATGAGTGGAGAGATAAAATTGACGCGGCCTATAAAAATGGATGCAGAAGGTTTGACGGAGCCATCAGGGGTTTTGGAGGATGTCCGATGGCAGCCGATAAACTAATTGGAAACATGCCTACAGAAAACCTGATTCAGTATTTCAGAGAGGTTAAAGAAGATCTGAATTTGAATGAAAGCCACTTTTTTCAGGCAAGTGAAATGTCTCTTGAAATCTTTCCAGGTTAATCAACGCAGGTCATCAACCGCCTGGTACTGGTCTTTTATGTGATCCGTGTACTCTTTTCTGAAATTTAAATCACTTATTTTCCTGTCATATTCAAAGATGACGTATGGAAAATCGAAAATTGACGTGGCAAACGGATCCATGTTGTTCAGACTTTCATACTCACTTATACCAATCAATTCCATTTCAAATTTAAATTCAGGAAGCTTTTTAAGGTCCTCCGGCACGTTGGTAATGGCTATGGCCCTTTTTGGGATTTATCCTTCTTTGGATATCTCAAGAACATAACTGGAGCCCCCCGAGAGAATAACTTTAAAGACTCCTTTTTTTCCGCTGGGGACGGATTGAACAATGTCGTTTCCCTTAAAAACATCGACCATATAATCTGAAACAGGCTTGCCATCTGTTTTATCGGTAATCGTACCGGTAAATTTAAATTCCCTTGTATCCTGCGAATAGAGGAATCCTGAAAGAACAAATAGCAAAAGGAGTACAACGATGTTTTTCATTTCCTGTTGATAAGGCGTTAAAAGATTAACCTCAAAGATAAGACAGTTATTCAAAAAGAATATACCTTTGAACATATGGTATCACCATGCTGATCAGTATGGTGATAAAAAGGGAATCAGGTGATCCGTTGTTTTCGGAAATTCCTGGACAGTACCCGCTGCTGTGATCTTTGAAGGATCGACAATACTCTGCCACTTTTCAATGAAAGGGAAGGCTGTCGATTAAGGAGAAAGTCAGAAGACCTGCCATTATTTTAGAATGCTTTCGGGATAAAAGCGAAGTAATTACCGACGGATTTGGATCCGACGATTCGTATAGTACATGATTAAAAAGAGTTTATTCGTATCTCTGAGTTTAATCCTCGCCGTTCACGCTCTGGCGCAGTTAAAGGCGGATACCATGATGCTGAAAACTGTCGATGTGATTGATAGTGTTCGAAACGATCTTGGCAACCTGAAAACATACAGATTTGATTCCATTCAATACGTTACGGCTTCTTCAACACATGGAGGACAATTTCTACAAGCCAACACAGGGATATTTGTTAAGGACTCCGGTCCCGGAGCTTCTTCATCGCTGACATACCGTGGCGGTTCTGCCTACCATACAAAAGTTTACTGGGAGGGAATCAGCATAGAAAATTCCATGCTGGGACAAAGTGATGCCAGTTTATTGCAAACAGACAGGTACCTGGGACTTGAATTCGTCAAGGCGGGAAATTCACTCTCCCTTGGTTCAGGTGGGTTTGGCGGGATATTGAATTTTAAACCGGGCACGGNNATCGAAATGGGAAGCTTTGGCAGGAAAAGCATCGAGGCCAACCTTTTATTGGGTAACGGAAAATTGAAATTTGAATCCATGCTGAATGTATCGAAATCCACGAATGACTTTCCATACTTGAATTACCTGAATAATTCCGAATTGGAAGTGCGGGAGAATGCCGGTACGAGCATCATTCAGTGGATACCAAAGCTCTCATTGCGGTTAAATGAATACCACGAACTATCGGTCGGGGGGTGGATAACGGAGTCTGACAGAAACGTACCGTCGGCCATTGGAACAAGCAACGGAAATGCAACGCAAAAGGATCACTGGAGAAAACTAATGGCTTCATGGAATTTTTCAAAATCAAAGTATTCAATCCGTGCAAAAAGCGCACTGATGCATGACCGACTTGATTACGTAAATCCTCAACAGGGAATTCAGTCGGATAATCTGGTGCGCTCAAGCAAGAATTTGATTCAATTTAATCACTTGATATCCAGGTATTTCAGTAATGAAATTCAATTGAAGGCTGACTTCTACAGGGTTATCTCAAATAATTACGATGACGCGGTTGACGAAGAGAATTTCGGCATCAACGAATCGCTGATGTTGCATGTCAGAAACACATTTATCACGGGTAATTTGAGATTGGAGAAATGGCGAAACTCGGATGTTGCCGTAATGCCGTCATTGCTTTCACGAATTAAACCATTCGGTGGGAACAAGAATCTGGAATTATTCCTTGATCTGAGTTACAATGTTCGATTTCCCTCATTCAACGAGCTGTACTGGCAGGATTTAGGGAATCCTGATTTAAAGGAAGAGATCGCCAGGACAATTGAAGGGGGTGTCAGGTATCAATTAAACAAAACATCAGCCACAAGTCTTAGCACCCAGTTGGGATTATTCAGAAGTACAATAAGTGAAATGATAATTTGGCTTCCGGATGCATCGGGATTGTGGAAGCCGGAGAATCAGCACAAGGTATCCAACAATGGGGCGGAGGCCGATATTGATTTTGCATTTAAGGAGACGGGCTATTCTTTTTATACACATGTTAATTACTCATATACCAGGTCAATTCCTTATTCTGACAGCCTCAGTGAATTCCAGCAAATATATATCCCCCTGCACAAGTTGGCATATTCGCTATCTCTTGGCGTTAAAAAGTACTACATCACATACAATCAGGTTATTAACAGTATACTCTACATTGATGTCGAGAATTCAAGTTACCTCCCTGTAAGTGCACCGGCGAATCTTGAAATAGGAAGGACATTTGACTTGCCGAATGCAAAAATCAATTTTAGCCTGGGAATGCAAAATATATTGAACGAATCTTACCAGTATGTGGCGCACATGCCAATGCCACTCAGAAATTATAAAGCGGCTATTCACATTTACCTGTAAAAATCAACAAGACATGAAAAAATACGTTCTAATAATATCAGTATTTATCGCATTTTCCTCATGCGACAAAGAAAATGGACCGCAGCAAGATCTGACGACGCCACCGGAAAATTTAACGGGTGGAGTTATTGTGTTGAATGAGGGCTTGTTTAATGCCAACAATGCATCGCTCACCTACAGAGATCAGAAAGGAAATTTGTCTCAAAATGTGTTTCAGTCCATTAACAATCGGTCCATGGGAGATGTTTTGCAATCCTATGCTCAAACCGAATCCAGTATATACCTTGTGCTGAACAACAGTGGTAAGATCGAGAAAATCTCAAGAGCGAGCTTAACTTCAGAGCTTGTGATGGATGGATTTAGTTCACCCAGGTATATGCTTCCTCTGGAAGATGGCAAAACTGCATGGGTTTCAAATCTCATGCTTGACAGTTCCGAAAACGAAATAGATGTTGTGAACCTTGAGACCGGTGTGATAAAGACTTCCATCCCCGTAATGGGTTGGTGTGAGCAAATGATAAGGGATGGTTCGACCATATATATCGCCAACACAGGGAGCAATCAATTGATCGTTACAAATGGGATCAAGGTTAACCGGGTGGATCTGCCTCCTCAGCCGATTGACCTGGTTCAGGATGCCAATGGGTCAATCTGGATTCTATGTACCGGTGGTTTTTCAGGTGGACGAGCTGCCTTGTGTAAATTCAATCCGGTGAACCAGAAGGTCGAATCGATCCTGCGCTTCAGCAATCCGTTTGCATATCCCAGCAAGCTGACAATAAACAGTGATGGAACGATGTTGTATTTTCTTGAAGGGGGATTGTACAAAATGAACATAANNTTATGGTTTGGGAGTGCAACCCGGAAGTGACCAAATATATGTTGGGGATGCAAAGGATTTTCAATCCCATGGAGAAGTTCATGTATACAGTAAAGATGGAGTTTATTTGGAAAGTTTTGACGCAGGATATCTTCCAAGTGGCTTTATTTTCAGATAAATACTGACCATATACGAAATTGATATCGAGGTTGAAATTCATTCACCATCTTTACAAAGATTTGCGATATTTGTACATTACCCATATTGTGGGATTAAGATGCTATTGAAAGAATTTAACATACGCGTTTGGATCACGGCAGCCTTCCTGTTGTCTCCTCTCTTGTTCTATGCACAAGATTGGACGTTAAATATTGACGGGGCTGTCGTTTCGGAAAACGACAGATCAAAGATGGAAGGCGTTAAAGTAGTCATATTCAGAAATGGCGCCAAGTCAGATCAGATTACGACCGATTCCAAAGGTAAATTTGCCATTTCGCTTAACCCCGATGCAAAGTATTTAATCGAATTTCAATATCCGGGTTATGTTACCAAAAAAATAAGTTTCAGCACAAAATTTGTACCGCCGGCAGATGCCGAAGGCGGTATGAATCCGTTCAGGTTTGACATGTATATGTTCAAGGAAATACCTGGATTGGATGTGTCCATTCTCAATAAACCGGTGGCAGAGGTGGTCTACGATCCCCAGATACTCGATTTTACGTACGACAAGGAATACACAAAGTCAATCAAATCACAGGTCGATAAATTAAAGGCGGATATGGAAGCGGCACTGGCGGCAGAAGCTGCGGCAGCGAAAGAAAATGAAAAAAAATACCAGGATGCCATGTCCGATGCGTCAAAATCCGAATCGCGCGGTGATTATAATCAGGCCATAAGTTATTACGAAGCAGCACTTGCTATTAAACCCGGAGATGGAAGTGCCAGTTCCAAAAAAGAAGCTGCGCAGAAGAAGTATGACAAAGAGATGGCGGAAAAGAACAAGGAGAAGGCCTATACCGAAGCCATTGAAAAAGCTGAATTGGCGGTTTATGCCAAAGAATACAAAAACGCTGAAGTTGAATTTCAGAAAGCCCTGGATGTGAAGCCTGGTGATACTTATGCCAGGGATCAATTAAAAGAGATCAGGGACATCATGGTCAATGCCGCAAAATCCGAACAAATATATTTTGCCGCAATCAGCAAAGGAGATCAGGCGATGCAGTCTAAAGATTACATCACGGCAAAGGCTGAATACATAAAAGCAAAAGACGCCAAACCCGACGAAGAATATCCTAAAATTCAATTGGAACAGGTCGAAGCACTGTTGGTTGCCGATGCCAAGAGAGAAGTGGATTATGTCAATGCAATCGAAAGGGGAGAAACAGGTCTTGAAAGTGGTGATTACGAGGCTGCCAAAGCGGCATTTGAACAAGCCGGTGAAATAAAACCCACCGAGAAGTATCCCAAGGAACAACTGACAAAAATAGCTGCCATATTATCTGAGATAACCCTGAAAAACAACAATTATGCTGCGGCCATTAAAAAAGCAGATGATGCCCTTACCAAAAATGATTTTGAAAATGCAAAAAAGGGTTACGAAACAGCTTTGGGGATAAAACCAAATGAAAAGTATCCCAAGGATCAGATTGCAGCCATCGTTGCAAAGCTGGATGAGATTGCCAAAAAAGATCAGAAATACGCCGAACTTATTAAGGAAGCTGACCTTCGGTTTGACAGCAAGGATATGATTGCCGCAAAAGCTGAGTACAACAAAGCACTTGAAGTAAAGCCTGGTGAAAAGCATCCAATGGAGAGAATAGCACAAATATCCGGTATACTCGAAGCTGAAGCCAAACTGGAAAATGAATACAAACAGGCCATTGAAAATGCGGATAATGCGTTTAATGCAAAAGATTACAATTCCGCAAAGTTTGAATATCAAAACGCTTCAAATTTAAAGCCCAACGAGGCCTATCCGAAAGAAAAAATGCTGACCATTGATGGCCTCCTGGCGGATCTGGCTAAAAAAGATGAAGCTTATGATAAAGCGGTTAAAGCCGGAGATGATGCGTTTGCAGCCGCCAATTTTGAAGCGGCCAAGACTGAGTATACGGCAGCCCTGGCCATAAAACCGAAAGAAGCTTACCCGCAAGATCAATTGGAAAAGGTTAAGGCTAAAATCATTGAACTGGCCAATTTAAGTAAGGAATACGATGCAGTGATCGCTTCAGCGGATAAGTTAATGGCGGCGAACAAACTGGAAGAGGCCAAAAAGGATTATGAAAAGGCCCTGGAGCTGAAGCCATCAGAAGCTTATCCAAAGGAAAAAATAGCGAGCATTGCCGGTTTGATGGCCGATGCACAAAAGAAAGACGAAGAGTATCAGAAATTCATCGAAGAGGGAGACAAGAATTTTGCATCAAAAAAATATGCCGAATCAAAATCCGCGTTTACCTCTGCATCCGGAATTAAACCAAATGAAAAATATCCAAAAGATAAACTCCTTGAAATAGACAAATTAATTGCAGAAATGGAGCAATTGGCGGCCAGTTATGACGCCGCAATTAAAAAGGCCGACGAGGCGTTTAACGCAGGCAAACTGGAGGCCGCCCTTCCTCTGTACAAAGAGGCTGCCGGAATAAAGGAGGGAGAGTCTTATCCGATCCAGCAAATTACCCTTATTGAAAGCAAGCTGGATGAACAGAAAAAACTTGAAGAAAATTATACAACGGCCATTGCCAAGGCCGAAGCCAGTGAAAAGGCAAAGGATTTTGATGTGGCACTTGCCACCTTTAAAGAAGCTTCCCTGTTAAAACCCAACGAAAGTTATCCGAAAGAAAAAATCGCATCCCTGACGACGTTGATCGCAGAAAATGAAAAGAAAAACGCCGCATATGATGACGCTATTTCGCTTGCTGATCAGGCGCTCAAAGGGGCGGAATACGACATTGCGCTGACACAGTATAAAAATGCCAGTCAGCTAAAACCAGAGGAGTCTTATCCAAAAGAAAAGATTAAAGAAACAGAGGCTTTGAAGGCAGGAGCGCTTGCTGCAATTGAATTGGCAAACAAACAGCAGGCCGAGTACGATGCACTGATCAAGGAAGGTGATGCACTGCTTAAAAGTGCCGAGTATGCCTCTTCAAAGGCTAAA
The DNA here is from genome assembly GCA_003487525.1 of Flavobacteriales bacterium. Taxonomy (GTDB): domain Bacteria; phylum Bacteroidota; class Bacteroidia; order Flavobacteriales_E; family Vicingaceae; genus UBA11591. Next base: position 1,551 of record DNDT01000291.1, on the reverse strand, counting down.
TTCCAGGCTGCTTTGGGAATTAAACCAACCGAGTCATATCCAAAAACAAAAATTGGAGAAATCGATAATTTAATGGCCAATGAAGCTGAGAAAGCTGCCCGAAACGAAAAATACAAAAGCCTGATTGTCGACGCAGATCGATCGTTTAAATCTGAGGACTGGGAAACAGCCAAATCCACCTACCTTGAAGCTCAGAGCGTTAAACCAGAGGAAACCTATCCTGCTTCGCAGTTGAAAGCCATTGATGCAGCAATAGCCGCAGCCCTGGCATTGGCCAGTCAACAGGAACAGGAGGCAGCTGCGAAGGCTAAGGAGGAGAAATACACTAAACTCATTGCCACGGCCGATGCTTCATTTAAAACCAAGGACTGGGAGACTGCAAAATCCACTTATCGCGAAGCGCAAAGTGTCAAACCCGAGGAAACATACCCTGCAGCCCAGTTAAAAGCTATTGATGAAGCAATTGCAGCTGAACTTGCTCTGGCAAGTCAACAGGAGAAAGAGGCTGCCGAACGGGCAAAAGAAGAAAAGTACAATGGATTGATTGCCAGCGGAGATGCTGCGTTTAAATCAAAGGACTGGGATGCAGCCAAATCGGCATACAAGGAAGCTCAAGGTGTAAAGCCCGGTGAAGCATATCCCGGAAACCAGTTAAAGGCGATTGATGCGGCCGTTGCGGCTGAACTGGCACTTGCAAGTCAGCAGGAAAAAGAAGCCGCCGCAAGAGCGAAAGAAGAAAGGTACAACGGCTTAATCGCTTCGGCCGATAAAGCGTTTAATGCCAAAGATTGGGAGACGGCCAAATCGGATTACAAAGAAGCCCAAAGCGTTAAACCATCTGAACCTTATCCGGGAAATCAACTAAAGGCCATTGATGCAGCTGTTGCTGCTGCTCAGGCTTTGGCCAGCCAGCAGGAAAAGGAGGCAGCTGCAAGAGAAAAAGAAGCGAAATACAACGGTTTGATCGGCTCGGCAGACCAGGCGTTAGAAGAAAAGGATTGGGAAACAGCGAAATCGGATTACATAGCGGTACAAGGTGTTAAGCCGGCAGAAACATATCCCGGAACCCAGTTGAAGGCAATTGATGAGGCTATTGCAGCAGAAGCAGCTCTGGCAAGTCAGCAGGAAAAAGAGGCTGCAATGAGGGCTAAAGAGGAGAATTACAGCAGACTGATTGCCTCTGCAGACAAGGCTTTTAGACTAAAAGATTGGCAAACGGCAAGAAAAGATTATACGGAGGCACAAGGCGTGAAGCCGGACGAAAACTACCCCGGTATCCAATTAAAGGCAATTGAAGCAGAAATAGCCAGTCAGGGTGAACAAGCCAAAAGAGAGGAATACGAGGCTTATATATCCTCTGCCGACAGGGCGTTTAAATCAAAGGATTGGCCATCCGCCAGAACCAATTACGAATCTGCGCTTTCGGTACTTCCGGCAGAAAGTTATCCAAAGGATCAACTTCAACGCATTGCAGAAACACTGCAAAATCAGGAGGCAATAGCGTTAAAAACAGAACGTGATGAAAAATACAGGCAAATGATTGGCGATGCC
>DNDT01000112.1 GCA_003487525.1 Flavobacteriales bacterium | reverse complement strand
ACCATGTCGTCGATCAGGCGATGTTCGTAGGTCAGTCCCAAGCCATCCATTTGTGATTTGAACTCTTTCTGATACACCTCTTCAAAGATGTCCTTGAACCTACCGTCATACCTTTTGAGTATGGTATTTTTCGTGGACATGTAAAGAGGCCATTTTTTAGCGATCGCCTGGTTAAAACAGGACCTTGCAAACCCGTAAATTGATTCGTCGGTGTTGTACATCGCCATTGCGACTCCGTCTCCCTGGAAGTTGTAGACTTCAAACGTCTCAGGTTCACCGTTTTCAGGGGTAAATGTCAGTGTAAGTTTACCCTTACCTTTTATCACCGTATCTGTTGCCCTGTATTGATCCCCGAACNNATCCGTCGCCCTGTATTGATCCCCGAACGCGTGACGTCCGATGCAAATTGGTTGTGTCCAACCCTGAACAAGTCTGGGTACATTCCTCATAATGATTGGTTCCCTGAAAACCGTGCCTCCCAAAATATTTCTGACAGTGCCATTCGGGGATTTCCACATTTGTTTCAGGTTGAACTCTTTGACCCGTGCTTCATCCGGAGTGATGGTGGCGCACTTAATGCCAACGTTGTATTGCTTAATGGCATTAGCGGCGTCAATCGTTATCTGATCATTGGTGGCATCACGGCTTTCAATGCCCAAATCATAATACTTTATATCCAGGTCGAGGTATGGATAAATTAATTTTTCCTTGATCAACGTCCAGATTATACGTGTCATTTCATCTCCATCCAGCTCTACAACGGGATTTGCAACCTTTATTTTAGCTTTCATTTTTAATTAAACTTTACTATTAGCGAATTTAGGAAAATTGAGGCCCCTTTCCTTGGTATTAGTAGCCAAATACTTCTTCCAGTGAAAGTTCGTGCACTTTTCCAAGTTTTTTAAGTGATTCAAAATCTACCTCGCTCCGATTACCTATAACGAGGTAGGAGAAATTCCGACCTTTGATATTTTGATCGAAGAAGGCCTTCAGGTCAGACATCTGCATTTTATTGATGTCCTCGTAGATGGTGCTTCGGATATCGTAGTCGATTCCTTTCTTTTTATTGTTGTAATAGGTCCAGAAGATATTTGATTTGGTAATCCGGTTAGTTTCTATTTGCTTAAGGGCAGTTAATTTGGCATCCTCAAATTGGCCTTGAGCTTCGGGCATGTTGTTTAACAACTCAATGATCGCGTCTGTAGCCTGACCCAGTTTATTGGTCTGGGTGCCGATATAGGCCTGAATGTAGTGAGAATTTTCCTTTCTGGAAGGACTGGAATAATAGGCGTACGCCGAATAGGCAAGTGCCTTGGATTCCCTGATTTCCTGGAAAACTATCGACGAAAGACCGGCTCCAAAATACTCATTGAAAATAGAAGCTTTTGGCAATAATTCAGTATTGAATGACTGGGATTTGCTGATCATCAGCAATTCTGTTTGCACCATGTCGTAATCGACGAAATACACCAGGTTTTCCGTGTTGTCAAGTTCCGGAAATATCTTCTCTTCGGGGTATGGCATCAATTCGGAAGGTGTCTGGTGCAAATTGTGCAAGGACGCCAGGACCGATTCGTTTTCTTCCGGACCGTAATAGAAAATCAAATGCTCAAAACTTGTGATCTGTTTAATCTTATCTGTGAGATCAGTTGCTTTTACGGCCATCAATTCATCCTTACTCAAAATGTGTTTGAACGGATTGTCTTTTCCGTATTTTCCGTAATCCTGCATGGCACCCCTGTGGATGTAGTACTTTTCTTTTTTATTGTCATCTCTTTCCTTCAGCTTATTGCTTATCAGTTTACCCAAGGCTTCGTCGTCGGGTTGAGGATCCTTCAGCAAGGATTCGAACAGGGAAAGACCTTTGTCCATGGACTGCTGCAATCCTGAAAGGTGAACATATGTTCTGTCATCTCCCGAATACACACCAAAATCCACACCTAGCTTGAAAAATTCCTTGGATAATTCTTCGGCGCTGTATTCGGATGTTCCCAGGAATGGAAGATAGTCAATGGCCAGACCCATGGAAAGATCGTGGTTGTTTCCCATTTCAAGTACATAGATGACCTGAAACAATTCATTTGTTTCATTTTTGATTGAATAATAGGGTATTCCTGGTTTATATTCAGCTTTGTAAATGTCTTTGTCAAAATCGAGGAATATCGGTTCAAGTCTTTTTTCCGGCAGTGAGTCAAAATGCTGGGCAAAAAGTGACTGATTCTCCCTGTTTATATCCACCGGAGTGATCTGGGGTTTATCCACCTTGTATATCGTGGTGTCTTTCCCGGTCCTTTTGTAGACTACGGCATAATTATCTCCGAATCGCTCTTGCGCAAATTTCATGAGATCCTGCTTTTTGATTAATGACAGCACATCATTTGTCTTAACAATGTCCGCCCAACTTTTCTCAAGGATAAAAGCATCTGTCAACATGTAGGCCCTGTAGTTATTACTTTCTGCAAATCGCATTTCACTGAGCTTGAAATTGTTGACAACTGCTTCGGGCAACCAATCTTCGAACTCACCATTCTTAATGTGCTCAATCTGAGCAATCAACAGGTCCTTGGCCTCATCGAGACTCTGACCTTCTTTCGGACTGGCGTTAAAGTACAGGTAACTGTAGTCCTTTAAAATTCTTGCGCTGCTGTATGCCTCCAGGACTTCCTGTTTTTGAATCAGGTTGATGTCGATAAGCCCTGCTTTTCCATTTGAAAGAACACCGTCTATCATTTTAAGGTATAGCGCATCTTTCGAGTCGGAACCGTCAAATCGATATGCCAGACTCACCTTTTCGGCATTTGGTCCGAAAACCTCCTTGCTGCGGACCGAAGTGATTTCTTCTTCTTTTGGAGGAATATAGGTTGGTAATTCCTTTGGTGCCCAGCTTCCGAAATACTTGTTTATCATTTCAATCGTCTCGTCGTAATCGATGTCTCCGGCCAAAATGATGGCCATGTTGTTCGGGACATAATAGGTGTCGAAATACTCATGGATTTTCACCATGGATGGATTTTTCAAATGCTCGCCCGTCCCGATGGTCGTTTGTGTTCCATACTGATGAGTGGGGAAAAGAAGTTCCAGCATGGCGTAATATTGTTTGCGGTAGTCACTGTCCTGGCTTCTGTTAAATTCTTCGTAAACCGCTTCGAGTTCCGTGTGAAACAATCTCAGGGTCAGTTCACTGAAACGGACAGATTCCAGTTGCATCCATTTTTCCATTTCATTGGAAGGGATATCATTGATGTACACAGTACGTTCGTCGGAGGTATATGCGTTGGTGCCCTGCGCTCCAAGCGAAGAGATCATTTTATCGTATTCATTTGGGACCACGTAATGAGCGGCTTCCTGGGAGACACTGTCTATTTTTCGGTAAATCTCATTTTTCATTTCATCCTCCCCGGACGCGCGCAAGTCCTCGTATAAATCAGAAATTTGGCCCAACAAGACCTTTTCTTTTTCCCAATCCATGGATGCAATCTGTGAATTTCCCTTAAACAACATATGCTCAAGGTAATGCGCCAGACCTGTCGTTTCAGCCGGATCGTATTTGCTTCCTGCGCGCACGGCGATGTTCGTTTGCACCCTTGGCTTGTCTTTGTTTAGACTCAGGTAAACCGTTAAACCGTTTTCCAGTTTATAGATCCGTGTCTGAAGAGGATCGTTTTCCACTTCCTCGTATTTCCATTTGCTGGTCTCACTCTCGGATGAGCAGGAAACGAAAATCATTGGCACTATAAAAAGCGCTCCGGTTAAAAATTTCAAGGCAGATTTCATATTGTTCCGTATAAATTTATTGACCCAAATCCAGGTCCAGTTTATTTTTAAGAAGGTTAATGTTTGGATTCTTTTCGATTAGTTTTTCAAGTTTTTCGGCAGGTGTATATGGTTTTTGATATTCCTCGTCCGAAATTACCGTGCTCAGTGAAATCAGGTCGTTTCTCAATGTTGACCTCAGGTAATCCAAAATGGCACCCTTTTCCGAATTGATGGATTGCAACTGAGCTTTGTTGTCATAAGTGATTTCGACGGTAGGGCCATCAGTCAGAACTGGTTTGTATTTTGTCAGGGTGGTGTAAAAACTCATTCTCCCTTTTTCCTGATAAATCCCGACCATTGAATTCCATGCCCTGTCCAGTTGTTCCTGATTGATTTCTTCTTTCTGCACGGGTCCGCCGGAAACAGCCTGAGTTTTGCTTTTTGGTTTGACCGAACCGGGTTCCATGAACGCGTTGATGGATATGGTATCAGAGATATTTTCGAAATCTGATTTAGCTGTATTTTCGGTTGTTACGAGTTCGTCTTCCTTGGGTTTAACCCGGTCAAGGTTTCTGTTTTCAATGATTTTTTCATGCGTTTCGGTTTTTTCATTTTTTGAAACGCCTTCTGAATCACCTTTTTGGGATCGGTCAACTTCTTCCTCTTCAACCAGTGTTTCTGTCTCATCCGCTACTTCGGTTTGAGTCCCGGAGGCGACTGCTGCAACAGGAGTCGATTCGCGCTGCTTATCAAGTGCCGGTTTTGCAGGAATCTCTGTTTCAGGGATGCGTTCTTCTTTGACTTCCAAAGATTCAGTAGCCTTTGAAGTGCCGGTTTTTTCTTCCTTTTTTACGGCATCAATTGGTTTTTTTTTACTCAAGGAACCGCCCGAAAACCCGGTATCCTGAGGCCTTTCTTCCTGAGGTGCAGCCTTGAGATTGGCTATATTTATGAGGGTCAGCTCGACAAGCAATCGTTGATTTTTGGCGCTTTTGTAGCGTACATCGGCATTGCTTATAAGGTTAAGAGATTTTATCAGAAAATCCGAAGAAACCCTCATGGTTTGCTCTCTGTATTTTTCTTTTATTTGATCGCCCGCAGTCAGTAATTCGATGGTAC
>DNDT01000519.1 GCA_003487525.1 Flavobacteriales bacterium | reverse complement strand
GCCGTATCCTCGTAAATGAATTTTTCAGCAATACGGACAGTATCCAATATCTCAACCTGGAGACCGTAAGACGCGACCTTGGCCTGAAACAGGACATTTATGTCATAAACCAGGACGGCATCATCGTCAATACAACTTTTGTACGAGACCTGAATTTCAATCTTTTCACAATAGATGAAAAACACAAGAAATTCCTTCAGGGTATTTTTAAAACGGATCGTTTTATTTCCGAAAAACTATCGTTGGAACACAGTACAAGGAGGCTGAAGAAATATTGCTATCAGACGACGATTGACGGAAAATACATTATTGAACTGGGCAGTTACAGTTCGGACGCGAATCGCATTGTCGACTTTTACCGTGCCCACCTGGAAAAGCTCTCGGATCTGGCATCCAGTATTGTTTCTGTTGATCTTTTCCTGGGGAGGGAAAACCCGGCATCATTTATTCGTGACGTTAAAATTGATGAAGCGCACAAGCATTATTATCAGGAGTGTTACGACAAAAAGAAAAACCTGGGATTCAACTTTATGCGAAAGGGTAAAAAACTCTGGTGTGAATTCATCTACATGGACAGAAAAGATACCGAATTGTATCAGGGCACCATCATTCAGATAATCTCGGACCGAAGTGGTGAAGAGAAGCTGATATTCAAGGAGCTGCAAAAACTGATGCTGATTTTTGGCGTGACCTTGCTGTTGCTTTCGGTCCTCATTTATTTGCGCGCCCAGTCCATAACCAGGCCGATACAGATTCTGGCTGAAAGTGCAAAACAGATTGAGCGGGGAGACATTGGAATTCGGGCCAACGTTTCGGGAAACAATGAAATAGCGAGTCTCGCGGCACACTTTAATTCGATGATGGAAAGGCTGGCCAATTACTACAATGAACTCGAACAAAAAGTAGCCGAGCGGACGGCCGAAGTCGTGGCTCAAAAAGAAGAAATAGAGCAGCAAAAACTCAGCCTCACCGACAGTATTTTATATGCCAAGCGGATTCAACGTGCAATGCTTCCCAGCGTGCATCAAATGGAACATGCCCTTGATGATCACTTTGTCATATTCTGGCCAAAAGACATAGTAAGCGGGGATTTTTACTGGCTGGCTTCTAAAGGCGGAAAGACATACGTGACTGCGGTTGACTGCACGGGACACGGAGTGCCGGGGGCATTCATGAGTATGATCGGCACCTCGCTGCTCAATAAAATTGTAAACGAAGACAACATTACCAAACCATCGGAAGTGTTGAATGCGATGAGGCTGGGCGTTTTTCATGCCCTGAATAAAGAGGGCCAGGAAGAAAGTACGAACGACGGAATGGACATGAGTTTCATTGCACTGGACAGAATCAAACTTGAGCTGGAATTTGCCGGAGCCAATAATCCGGTATACATCGTCAGAAATGGAGAAATAATTATTTACAAGGGCGATAAACAGCCTGTGGGAGCTTTTATCAAAGAATTCAAACCGTTTACCAACCATGAAATAAAAATTAAAAAAGGGGATATGGTATACATCTTCTCGGATGGATTTCAGGATCAGTTTGGAGGGGAAAACAGAACCAAATTCATGGTAGGCAAATTCAAAAAATTATTAACAGAGATCGGTCATCTGAGTACTGAGGACCAAAAAGCCCATCTGGAAAAGGTCTACCGGGAGTGGAAACAAAGTGTTCCTCAGGTGGATGATATTGTAGTTATCGGTATCAGAATATAATAGAACATTGAAAAGTTTTGTTTTCTGGACAATCGTCCTAATTCATGTATCTGTAAATGCATTTTCTCACGATCGTCGATTTTCGCTTTCGCTTTCCCCCGGTCTGATGTATTATCAGGGCGACATGTCCTCATCACTGGCACCTGATATGAGGACCAGCCACTTTTCCCTGGGATTTGGCGTTGGATATCGGTTAAACCAAATAGTTAAATTGGAACTTGGTTATAACAGGGGAAAAATTTCGGGGGCCGACTCACTTGTTTCGGGACATGAAAAGAGAAATCTGCATTTTGAATCGCCGATCAGCGATATCAGGCTTCTTACCTACATCGATTTATTCGGCATATACGACAAAATCTGGCCAAACACATTGATGGAAGGGGAGTATGGCGGAAGAAAATTTCTCGGCCCCGGATTGATCTTTGGTATCGGATATACAAAGTATAATCCCAAGGGATTTTACAACGGAGAGTGGTACAGGCTGCGGGATCTGGGAACGGAAGGACAGCACATACCGGGTGGAGCTTACCCTGAACCATATAATAAATGGGCCCTGAATATCAAATACGGAATTTCATTTGGGTATAAATTGTCGAATAAGGTCCACCTTGAGATGGAATTCATTTACCACGATGTTTTTACGGACTACCTGGATGATCTTTCCGGAACCTATCCGGACTACAACGAACTCATTGCTACCGAAAATGGAAAAATTGCCGCTCAATTCACTTATGGCGGAAGGGATGGTAGCGTTGTCCGCAAGGGACAGCTCAGGGGAAATCCGGATACAAAGGACGCCTTTGTCACATTTGGATTTAAACTCACTTACGTAATTAGCAGGAAAGACCTCGAATTCTTTAAGAATTTATAAACAATGTCGTTTTTTTCTCAGGGGCATCCATAACTTTGAAAGCCTAATTACGGATAGCATGCAACAATATCACGACCTGTTAAGACATATACTTAAAAACGGCACTCCAAAAAGTGACCGGACCGGAACGGGGACCATAAGCACCTTCGGATATCAAATGAGGTTTGATCTCCAAAAAGGATTTCCGGTTCTCACCACCAAGAAATTGCACCTAAGGTCGATAATCCATGAACTGCTGTGGTTTTTGCAGGGAGACACCAACATTAAATACCTGAAAGAAAACAACGTCAAAATTTGGGATGAGTGGGCGGACGAAGACGGAAATCTGGGCCCGGTATACGGGTATCAGTGGCGATCCTGGCCCAATCCGGATGGAAGTCACACCGATCAGATTTCAAAACTCATCGAACAGATTAAACGCAATCCCGATTCGAGAAGATTGATCGTAAACGCTTGGAATGTATCGTTCATTGATAAGATGGCCCTGCCCCCCTGCCATACCTTTTTCCAGTTTTACGTTGCAGAAAATAAATTGTCCTGCCAGCTCTACCAACGAAGTGCGGACACTTTTTTGGGTGTCCCATTCAACATCGCTTCATATGCCCTCCTTACAAAAATGGTGGCGCAGGTTTGTGGTCTGGAAGAAGGGGAATTCATACATACCTTCGGCGACGTGCATTTGTACAACAATCACATCGAGCAAACGCATCTGCAACTCGAAAGAGTGCCCAGGTCGCTGCCGCGTATGTTGATCAATCCAGACATTAAATCAATATTTGACTTTAAATACGAAGACTTCGAGCTGGTTGACTATGACCCGTATCCACATATAAAAGCAGAGGTATCAGTCTAATGATCGTTTCAATAATTGTTGCAGCTTCAGAAAACAATGTCATCGGCAAGGACAATGATTTAATATGGAATCTTCCCGATGACACGGCGTATTTCAAAAGAATGACAAAGGGTCATTGCGTTTTGACCGGAAGAAGAAACTACGAATCCATCCCGGAAAAATACAGACCGCTTCCGCATCGAACAAACATCGTTGTTACGCGGGGAGACTATGAAGATGAGGAAGGCCTGTATTATGTAAAGAACATTGAACAGGGTATAGCACTTGCGGCGGAACAAGACGAGTCGGAGCTTTTTATTATTGGCGGAGGAGAAATATACAGGCAATCGTTGAATTTGGCAGACAATGTTTACCTTACACGGGTTCATGGTATATTTGAAGGGGATACTTACTTTCCGGAACTGGAAATGAATATCTGGAAGGAGGTAAGCAGGGAATTTCATCCGGCAGATGACAAACATAAATACAGTATGAGCTTTCTTCGATTCAATAAGAAATAAATCCATTAAATTTACGAGGTGAAGAAACCTTTGATATTCATCCTGGTTTAT
>DNDT01000167.1 GCA_003487525.1 Flavobacteriales bacterium | reverse complement strand
CTTAGAATAAAGCACAGAATTCACGGAGATTTACCCGAAGAATTTCAAATCGACAGGGAGGCCGTTGACTGGCATAAGCGGGAATATGTATGGGCCCCTGAACGCTTTGAAAAATATGTCGATCGCTGTGGGGATGAAATCAAAAAGGCTCTCGGCGACCCAGACATGACCAGGGAAGACATGTTGAACGCCCTTTGTTTCGGCGACTTTCAGAAACACAAGAAAAAAGTTAATTCGCTTATTTCCCAGGGTAAATTACCGACATACGTCCTCCAGGATTAGCCATTCAGAGCGTCAGTCGTTTCTTTTATCCAGATGAATGTTAACTGAATTTTGTTCGGGCCTTTATATAGGCTATCTTTGCACCGCTGTTTAACATCCAAACGTATGATATTTCGAACGCGTGGCTTCATAGGCCTTATACTTCTCATTATTCCAAATCTGTTGGTTTCCCAATGTGCCATGGTTCCTGTAAATCTCGACGACAGAGTCGAGCACAGCGACATCATTGTCGAAGCGGTAGTCACCGATCAAAACTGCTTTATTGATCAATCGGATAATCACATTTATACCGCCAACCATTTGGAAGTTTTAAAGCTTTTCAAAGGTTCGTTGCAAAGCGATGAAGTGATCCTGATAACCCAGGGAGGCACGGTAGGATCCCAAGGAGAAACCGTTTTCCCGTCACTTTCGATGCAGCTGAGAAACAAGGGAATCTTTTTCCTGTATTCAAACAGCAAAATGGAAGACAATACTTACAAGGCGTATTCCGGCCCACAGGGAGCAATATTTTACGATAGGTATTCATCCGGTGCAAATGACGTATTTAACACTTATGCTTCTGTCCGGCAAGATGTCTACCCTGCCATCGAAAAAGCTTCGGGAATTAGTTATTCCGTCATTAAAGAATTACCCCAAACGCTTGTGCAAAGCAAAGCCGCCGCTCCCAACATCGACAGCCTCTCTCCCTTAAGTGTAAGCGCCGGAACAAAAGATGTCTTGAGCATTTACGGATCGGGTTTTGGAGCCACTCGCGGTACCGGAGAAGTTGTTTTTAGAAACGCATCAACCGGTCCCGGTAATGTTTCACCCGTTGACGACGAATACATTTTGTGGTCCGACAATCTGATTAAGGTGGAAGTGCCTTACTCTGCCGGAACGGGAGGAGTTAGGGTTGATAAAAACGGAACGGATATAAGCGCCTTGAACATCAGATTTGCTCAACTCGCCCTGACTACCCTGCCTTACCCTATCCCAACGGTGCATCTTGACAATAACGGTTCCGGTGGTTTTACATGGAGAATGGCAATGGATTTTTATTCCAATTCTGGAGCCAAAGCAAGTTATGAAAGAGCCCTTGCGACGTGGAGTGACAAAACGTGCATCAACTGGTCGAATGGTCCGTCCACAACTGTCGATGCAGATGTTCAGGATGGCATTAACAATGTTCGTTTTGCGGATACTGGCGAGTTGGAAGCAGGCGTGTTGGCACATACAAGGAATTACTGGACAAATTGCGATGCGTCCAATGCGTTCACGGTCGAAATTGATTTGACTTACGATCCCGATAAGTCGTGGTATTACGGGTCAGGCAATCCGCCCGTTCACCAGTACGACATCGAGTCGATTTCCGTGCACGAACTTGGCCATGCACACCAATTGGGACATGTTATTGACCTGGACGATTTTATGCATGCCACCATTGGCCCGGGACAGACAAAGAGAGATCTTATCCAGAACAACATTGAAGCAGGATTGTATGTAATGAAACAAAGCGTGGTGAAAAAGAAATGTGGACCGACGGAAATGAAAGCAAAAGCCGGATGCGTGGTGCCTGTTTCCGCCGATCAATTTGATCGAGACGAACCATCAATGGGTTTGTATCCAAATCCGTTTAATGAGACATTGAATATTGAAGTGGGTAGAATGGAAAATGGAATTGTTCAGATCTTTAATATGTAGGGACAGGAAGTACACAGAGCTTTGTTGTTGAATGCAACTTCGTATAAATGGGATGTTCCGGGCGAAATTCCCAACGGACTGTACCTTATCAAGGTATCAAACGATCACAAAACGATAATAGAAAGAGCGATCTTAAGTCATTGACAGGCTAAATGGCACCCGATGGTAGAACAGGAGATTTGAATATCTCCAATTTTACCATAACTTTAATCGGACCAAACCTGTCTGACATGAAAAAAATGTTGCTCTCAATTGCTACCCTTGTCCTGGTAGTGATTCAAAGTTCCGCCCAGTTAAATTACAATGCGTATTTAACTCAAAATTTCTCGGGAACCTATACGGATTTAGGTACGAATGGCTCAATCGCGTCAACCATTAACAAAGACGATGCCGTTAGCACGAATCAAAACATTGGATTTGTTTTTCGCTACAATGGCCAGAATTACACCCAGTTCAGACTGAGTACGAATGGGTTCATCAAACTTGGAAACGGAGCTCCTTCAAGTACTGCGCTGTTCTACGCAACGGGAAACACGACTACCGG
>DNDT01000203.1 GCA_003487525.1 Flavobacteriales bacterium | reverse complement strand
CTGGTCAAATAGCGATCATTGGAAATGGGCAACTGAGCCCAATTCGAGAGAAAAAGCCTCTTTTCTGAAAGAGAATATACTGCCGATGAAGGAGTTCGGTCAATTGAAATTTACCGATTCGGATGAATTTGATCTTTTTGATTTTCTGATCATGAATGGCCACACAGATCATCAAATGTTACCGGTACTTAATTATAAGGGCAAGAAAATCGTTTTTATGGCGGATTTATTGCCGTCTGTTGGACATATTCCACTTGCCTTTGTAATGGGATATGATACAAGGCCTTTACTGACCATGCAAGAGAAAGAAAAATTCATGAACGAAGCGGCAGAAAACGAATATATCCTGTTCCTGGAACACGATAGCGTGAATGAGTGTTGCACTGTTGTTCAAACGGAAAAAGGAGTGAGGCTGAACCGAACTTTTCCGTTCTCGGAGATTTAATCGGGTATCTCGATATTCACGATGACCGGATAGTGATCTGAGATATCGGTGTGTATTACCTCGTGTTTCAATATTCGTATCTCAGGATCTGCCATTACATAATCGATTCTCAGAAAAGGCAGGTTTCCGTTGTAAGTCGCCCCGAATCCGCTTCCTTTTGCCTTGAAACTATCTTTCAGACCTTCACATAGCCTGCTATACGTAAATGAGGTTGGGGTGTCGTTGAAATCTCCGCACAGCACGATTGGATACGGAGATTCTCTCATGTGCTTTTTTACAGCCAGGGCCTGTTCGGCGCGCGTTAAAAAAGCCGGTCTGAGTTTCCTCACGAGATTTGTCAATCCGGTCACATCCTCTTCAACCTTGACTCCAATCTTCTTGAGATACGAATAATCTTCCTGACCAAATTTTACAGAGGCCAAATGCATATTGTACACGCGAACCGTGTCATTCTTGATTAACACGTCAGTGTAAATGCAAATGTTGTTTGACTTGTTTTCAAATGTAATCCTGCCTTTCGAAATGATTGGGTATGAAGTAAATGTGGCAATTCCCCAGTGTTCGGTTTCTTTAACCGTAGCTGTATATTCTACGTGATAATTGTACTTTTTTTTGGATTGCAATATGGTATCCAGGGTATTAAAGTCGTGTTTTGGATCGGTCGTGTTAAAAAATTCCTGAAGGCATATTATGTCTGACTTCGCACGCTGAATGGTTTTGATTATCCGGTCTCGCGTCTTTTTGTTTTCCGACCAGTTGTACAAATCAAAATTTCGAACATTTAAAGACAAAATTCGGGTTGGTGGGGCAATTGATTTACTGCTCAGATTAAACTGCAGATGATTCGGCAGTTCGGTGAGCCCAAAGACCAAAAAGAAAAGTGAAAACCAGAGATATTTCCTCTTGAAAAACAACCAGATAAACGAGAAAAACAGATTAAGAAAAAACAACTGAAGAAATCCCAGTCCTAAAATCGAAGGAACCCACCAGTCATTTGGACTAATGTAGAGGGATGAAATGGAAAGTAACAATAGAACTCCGAATACCACATTCAGAATAAGAAGCAGACCGGATAGCCACTTAATTTTACCCATTTATTGAAAAATTATCACAGTTTCAGGGTATGGCCTAACTTGTCCCTTTTGGTTTTAAGATAAGCTTCATTGTGCTTGTTGGACTTGATTTCAAGGGGAAGGTTTTCTACAATTTCCAGTCCATAACCAATTAATCCAGTTCTTTTCTTCGGGTTGTTGGAAAGTAATTTGATCTTCTTTACACCCAATTCCCGAAGTATTTGTGCGCCAATTCCATAATCCCTGTTGTCCGGTTTAAATCCTAGATGCTTGTTTGCCTCAACGGTATCCATGCCTTGTTCCTGTAACTGATAGGCTTTTAATTTGTTGAGTAATCCAATGCCCCGGCCTTCCTGATTCATGTAGACGATAACTCCTCTGCCTTCCTTCTCGATGGCTTCCATTGCAGACTGAAGTTGTGGCCCGCAATCACATCGATGTGAATGAAAAATATCACCTGTCATGCATGAGCTATGAACCCGAACCAATACCGGTTCATTTTCTTCCCAGGTTCCCTTTACCAGTGCAAGGTGTTCCTGTCCATTCGTAGTTTGCTTGAACGCAGATAACATAAAATCACCAAACTCGGTTGGCAATTTAACCGTGACTTCTTTTTCGACCAGACGCTCATTGTTCATCCTGTATGCAACCAGATCTTCAATGGAAATCAATTTGAGATCAAATTTTTGAGCAATTTTTTTCAAGTCGGGAAGACGGGCCATGGAACCATCTTCATTCATTATTTCCACAATTACTCCGGCAGGCTGAAATCCCGCTAATCTAGCCAGGTCAATGGCGGCCTCCGTATGTCCGGTACGCCGAAGCACTCCTCCGACCATTGCTTTGAGCGGAAATATGTGTCCGGGTCTGGCCAATTGAGATGGTTTGGTATTTGGGTCTGTCAGGGCGAGGACGGTTTTTGCCCTGTCACTGGCAGAAATTCCAGTGGTACATCCCTGCCCAATTAAATCCACGGAAACAGTAAAGGCGGTATCGTGAACGGAATTATTGCTCTTTACCATGAGATCCAAAGCCAATTCATCACAACGGCTTTCAACCAGAGGAGTACATATTAAGCCCCGGCCGTGTTTGGCCATGAAATTGATAAGTTCGGGTGTCACCGCTTCGGCCGCCGCAATGAAGTCGCCCTCATTTTCTCGATCTTCATCGTCTACAACAATTACAACCTTGCCGGCTTTTATCTCGGCGATGGCTTCCGGAATGGTGTTAAATCGATTCTTCATATGTTTAAGGGTACAAAGATACTTGTTTTTGTCGCGTCATTTGAGTACTTAACTTTGCAGTAACACAAATTCGTATGTTAAAAATACTTTGCATTGATTTCGGGGCTAAAAGATGCGGGCTTGCGATAAGTGATGAACTGCAAATGATCGGGACACCGCTAAGAACTGTTCGAACACATGAACTGCTTGCCGATATTGAGTATTTATTGAAATCTGAGGCTCTGGAAGGTATCGTAATAGGGAAACCGAAAGATCTGAAAGGAAACGAAACCGACGCGAGTAAGTTGGTTACAGTGTTTACCAAAAAATTAAAAGGAAAATTCCCGGACCTTAATATTTGGTCGGAGGATGAGCGTTTCACATCTAAAATTGCACTACAGTCTATGCTTGAGGGGAATGTACCAAAGAACAAAAGGAGAGATAAATCGGTGATTGATAAAGTCAGTGCTGCGATAATTCTACAATCATTTCTTGACAAGCGTTGGTCCGAAAATAAAAAATGAGTGTAATTTCGCGTCGTGATACTACCAATAATAGCATACGGAGATCCGGTTCTTAAAAAGACCGGTAAGGAAATTGACCGGGACTATCCCGGCCTGGAAAAACTTATCGCCGACATGCATGACACCATGTACGATGCAAATGGCGTTGGTTTGGCTGCACCTCAGGTCAATGAGTCTATTCGGTTATTTATCATTGATGCCACTCCTTATGCGGATGAAGACAAGGAATTGGATGGTTTCAAAAAGGTTTTCATCAATCCAATTATTTTACACGAAGAAGGCAGGGAATGGGATTTTAACGAAGGATGTCTCAGTATCCCCGGGATTCGGGAAGACATAAGGCGCAAACCCAAAGTTACGATTGAATACTACGACAAGGATTTCAATCTCAAGGAAGAAGTTTATGAAGGAATGGCTGCCCGCATCATTCAGCATGAATATGATCACATTGAGGGGGTGCTTTTTACCGACAGAATAAATCCTTTGAGATTGCGTTTGTTGAATGGTAAATTGAAAAACATTGCCAAGGGCAATGTCGATGTTGATTATAAAATGAAATTTCCACTGAAATGAAAAGAATACTGCTTGGTTTAATGGTTGTTGCTGGATTATTGTGCTCATGTGGTGAGTCACAAGAAGAAGGTAAGATGGGATTGGAAGAACGACTTGCTTTGATTAAGCAAATAGAAGATGAGGCTTTTGGNNGCGGTGAGCTATTTTGATCAGGTAATTGCTGATTATCCGGATTATGAAAAGGTTCCCTACTGCATGTTTTTAAAGGGATTTGTGTATGAAAACAACTTGAAAGATCTGGATAAGGCAAGTGCTGCATACAAGGAATTCATCGTAGAATATCCGGACCATGATATGACGGAAGCCGCAAAATTCTCGCTTCAAAACCTGGGTAAATCACCGGAACAGCTGATAAGGGAATTTGAAAAGCAAAATGCTACTCCGGAAGAAAATTGATCAGCT
>DNDT01000204.1 GCA_003487525.1 Flavobacteriales bacterium | reverse complement strand
ACCCGGTAAAGCAGGTTTCTGAGCGATTCGGGATCATTTTTTAGCAAGTCATGCAGGGCTGACAAGACAACTTGCCACATCTTTACAGGTTCGGTAGCTTCCGAGAAGTCTTTGCTCACTCCGGATAGCGCAAAATCCTTCTCCAGTTGTCTGACCAACTGACCTAATACATCTCTTTTCAGACTCATCAATTCGGAAGGGATTTTGACTTCGGACATACAGGCTGTTTTCGCTTTGTTATTGTGAGAACAATTGAGCTAAATTTACACATCCTTGTAACACAAAGCCTAATGGCAATTCATTTCCGAACAGAACTCAAACGCGGCAAGTCCATATATCCCGATTTTAGCTATAATAAGCCCCTTAGCTTAATTGGTTCATGCTTCAGCACCAACATTGCCGAAAAACTCAAAGAATATCGTTTTGCTCATGTTTCCAACCCATTTGGAGTGACATACGATCCAATTTCAATTGCGAATCAACTGGACAGATTGATTAAAAAGGACTTGTTCGAAAAGAAAGATTTGTTTCAAAGAAACGGGCGTTGGAACAGCTTTGAACTACATGGTTCTTATTTGAGTCAAAACGCCGATGATTTAATTCACCGGGTAAATCTTGATATAACCAACTGCAGCGAGATTTTAAAAGAATCGAGTCATCTTTTTGTGACCCTGGGTACTGCCTGGATATACGAACTGAAAGAAACAGGGAACGTGGTGAATAATTGCCATAAAATACCCTCGGATTCATTCCGAAAACGACTATTGACTGTTGATGAAATAGTTCCCGTTTTCCGTGATATACTCGATCGCCTGATGAAGTGGAATCCCGGTCTTATTCCGGTCTTTACCATAAGTCCGGTCAGGCATCTCAAAGATGGATTTGAAGAAAATAGCCTGAGTAAATCGATCCTTAGAATCGCAATCAATGAATTGAAGGAGAATTCTTCGATTATTTATTTTCCGTCTTATGAAATAGTCATGGATGATTTAAGGGATTACCGATTCTATAAAGATGACCTCCTACATCCAAACGATTTAGCTATCAACTATATATGGGAAAAATTGTGCGATGCATTCCTCAGTGCCGAAACGAAAAGTCAACTGTCGGAAATAGAGGCTGTCAACAAGGCCCTGAATCACCGCGCATTTGACCCGATGTCTCCGGAACATCGCGATTTCATTCTCAAAACAACAGACACAATGAGAAGGCTGGAAAAAAACATTCCAACGATTTCCTTTGAAAAGGAGTTAAAACAACTTTTGGATCGAATTGCCCGATAGGACGATACAAAGATTCAATTACCCGAAAGATTCGGCAACAAACTTCTGCGATGGATTCATGATAATCACCGGAATCCGCTGTTCATTGGTAATTAAATCCTGCTCACCTGTGGCACCGCTGATGAAATCAGGAAGAATACCCTTATCTGCCGTGTTGATTACAGCGATCAAGTCCCCGTCGATTTCATCCGCATAATCGGCAACTTGTTTGGTGAAATTTCCTTTTTCACTTGCGATCTTCACGTCGTAAGGCACTCTCTTTTCATCCAGGTATTTTTTGGTGAATTGAAGTTGTCTCTTAATTCTGGCCACCAAAAATCCATCTGTTTCCAATGGCGAGAACACGTGAAGTTTAGCCCCAAAGTGCTCTGATATTTTTGATATCATAACCAACTTTTGCTTTGACTCCTCTTCGTAGCTGATTGGCACGACTATATCAGTATATCCGTTTTCATTCGGACTTCTCTTTTGAGTGATGATGAAAGGAATTTGAGAATGCAGAATTACCTTAAGCGCATAACTTCCAACCACTTTTTGTATTCCTTTTACACCGTGAGTACCCATTATGATCAATCGTGCGCCAATTTCCTTTGCCACATCACCGATATCATCAAAAATGCTACCCTTTTTAATAATTGTCTTATACGGAACTCCATATTTCTCAGTAGCTATTTTAGCATATTCATCTAATTTAACCTGAGCATTTTCCCGCTCTTTCTCTTTTCCAATCACATGTAACATGTGAACTTCTCCTTTAAAAACGGAAACAACCTTGGCAGCGTGTTCTATAGCGTATTCGGCAGCCTCGGTAAAATCATTTGGAACAAGGACAGTATACATACAAATTATAATTTAATTTCTAATTCAAACAAATCTACAAATTTAAATGGTTTCTGCAATTTTGAATTTTTGGCATTTTCAACTGAGGAAATATTATTATTTTATGCTTGTCACAACTAATAAACAAGTCTTTATAATCTTATTATTACATTAAAATCAAATAGACAAGGTGTTATTTTCAAAAATACCCGGCTACAGTGATCTGAAAGGCAAGTTGCTTGACTCCCACAACAGTGGAAGAATAGGTCATGCGCTGTTGTTTCTTGGCGAGGAAGGATCGGCCAATCTGGCCCTGGCAATCGCTTTTGCACAGTTTATATCATGTGAAAACAAGGGGCAAAATGACTCTTGCGGAACGTGCAGGTCGTGCGTTAAATTCGAAAAAAACGTCCACCCCGACGTCCATTTTTATTACCCGACAGCCACATCGAAAAGCGTTCCCAAGAAAGCTCTTTCTCATTTATACGCCTCCCAATGGAGAACTTTTTTAAATGAGAATTTATTTGTCAGCCTTTCGAATTGGCTATTATACATGGAATCCGAGCAAAAGGAAGCGATTATTCCTACGGACGAAAGCCTGCAAATCATTAAAGATCTGTCGCTTAAGAGCTTTGAGTCGCCTTTCCGTTTTGCCATTATCTGGCTGCCTGAAAAACTTAACGTTCAGGCATCAAATAGATTGCTGAAGATCATCGAAGAACCGCCGAAAAACGTTTTTTTCTTTCTGGTGTCAGAAAACGATGAGGCCATTCTTCCCACCATCCTTTCGAGGACGCAGATTTTGAGAATCGGGAAAATGACCTCCACAGACCTAAGTAAGTGGTTGAAAGATACAAATCCCGGGTTAAGCGAATCGGACCTGACCTTTGCCCTTAAATACGCCGAAGGAAATCCTTTGAATGCAAGTCTTGCGCTTAACAAGGACTCCGAACAAATTGGGGTTACGGAGGATTTTATCGCATGGGCAAGACTTTGTTACGAACTTGGGAAAAAACTTCCGGATCTGATCAAATGGTCCGAAACAATGGCGGGACAAAAAAGAAATGATCAAAAGGATTTTTTAGTGTACGGAATGGAATTTCTTCGTGCGGGAATGTTGCGTATCAGCGACACATCCGAATTGAACCATTTATACCCTGAAGAAGAACAACACGTTTCGAAATTTTCAGCCTTATTGAATACCAAGAACGTGCCTTTGCTGATTGATGAAATAAATAGTGCCATTTATAATTTGGAACGAAATGCAAATGCCAAAATATTATTCCTTAACCTCTCTGTTAAATTCGGAAAACTTATCAATCCCAAAAATGTAAATTTGTGAGGAAATAATTTCTTCATGCGCGTGTCAAATGAGCTGTAATAACTGTTCGTCCAATAAATTACCCGGTGGTTGCAGAAACAACGGATTGTGTGGCATATCGGGCTGCAATAAACTTACTGTTGTCGATTGGTTGGGAAACATTAGTCTTCCGGAAGCCAATGTCAGGTTTGGTGGTGTCGAAGTGCGATTCAAAAATGCCCGAAAAGAATTTTTTCGCAATGAAAACAACCTGAAATTGTACATCGGAGACATCGTGGTGGTTCAATTACCGGAAGGACATGATGTGGGCGTTGTCTCGCTCACGGGTGACCTTGTCAAAGTGCAGATGAACAAAAAAACAGGACTGGTCACGACAAACACGCTTCCGATTATTCTCAGAAAAGCCAGCAACGTCGATGTGGAAAAATGGGAAAAAGCAAAAAGCCGGGAAAGTTCAACCATGTTCGAGGCCAGAAAGAAAGCCCTTGAGTTAAATCTTTCCATGAAAATCAGCGATGTCGAATATCAGGGTGACGGGAAAAAAGCCACGTTTTATTACACGGCCGAAGATCGTGTGGATTTCAGGGAACTTGTGGTGAAATTAGCCTCCCTGTTCAAGGTAAAAATCGAATTGAAACAGATTGGTATGCGACAGGAAGCAAGCCATGTCGGAGGAATTGGATCCTGTGGACGGGAACTTTGTTGCAGCACCTGGTTAACCGATTTTAAATCTGTTTCGACTTCCGCGGCCAGATATCAGCAACTGTCGTTAAATCCGGAAAAACTGGCCGGTCAATGCGGAAAATTAAAATGTTGCCTCAATTATGAGCTCGACGGATATATGGAATCCCTGAAAGAATTTCCTGACACGAATAAAAAACTGAAAACCGAGAAAGGAAATGCCTTGTTTCAGAAAATGGATATTTTTAAACGAACCATGACCTACGCATATGCAAGTGAACCGGGAAATTTCATTACCATATCACTGGATGAGGTCCTCGAAATAATACGCTTGAATAAAAAAGGCGAAATAGTTCCCGGAATCGAGAATAAAAAAGATCAGGTGAGAGTCGATCTTCCGCTATTCAAAAATGTGGTAGGACAAGATAGCCTGACAAGGTTTGATGCAAAATCGGGAAAGAAAAAAAGAAGGAATTTTTCAAAAAGAAAAAAACGAAAAGCTCCATGAGAATAATAAATAGAAGCC
>DNDT01000114.1 GCA_003487525.1 Flavobacteriales bacterium | reverse complement strand
TTCTTCGTAAAGCCGATTGGCTTTTCGAATATTTCCGGTCATTGGTTTGGCTCTGGAATAATCCGGATCGTCGTAATTATCCTCATCCGGAATATAACAGATTGTTTTATCAATGTCTATAAAAATTACCATATGAATCTATTCTTGTAGTATTCTACTATAGATGGTAATTCCTCGTCAAATTGTTTTACCGGTTTCCATCCCAAATTTTTTAATTTGGAGTCGTCAAGAGCATATCTAACGTCTTGCCCTGGTCTACTGATCCCGAAGTCAATGTGTTTATTATACTCATCTTCTGGGAGTTTTGTGTTGATATCATGACCAAGCCAACAGTTGATAATCTTGTGGGCAGTCTCGATATTTCGTTGTTCGAATCCACCTGCCACATTGAAAATTTCATTTTCCACACCATTTTCTATAATGGTGATGACTGCCTCGGCGGTGTCTGCAGCATGAAGCCAGTTTCGATATGGTTCTCCATGATTGTGCAATGGAATACGTTTTCCAAGTTTGAGGAACTTCCAAGCTGTAGGAATGAGTTTTTCTACGTACTGACCCGAGCCGTAATTATTGGTCGGTCTCAAAAGAATGTACGGAAGATTGTACGTCCTTCCCCATGCCTTGATCAACATGTCCCCAGCAGCTTTAGTAGCAGAATATGGATTGCTGGGTTTGAGTAGATCCTTTTCAGTGTGGGCACCATCAACGATATCCCCGTAAACTTCATCGGTGGAAAAATGGAATAGGGTGGGCTTTTTGTAACTGGCGCGATTGAACGATCTTAGAAGCTCAATGAGTTTATATACACCATCTATGTTGGAGTGAATGAATTCCTCACTTCTTCGGATGGAATTGTCTACGTGGGTTTCTGCTGCACAATTGATGATGTAATCACAGACATAAATTCTGTCCAGATCGNNTGATTTTATCGACACCACGTACATACCATCCCTTTTTGAGACAAGCTCTGGTGACGTATGCCCCGATAAACCCTAGACATCCTGTTACATAGACTACTTTCGTCATAACGTTATTCTAAAAACCCGTGTTCTTTCAAATACATATTCATACGCTCCTGAAAAATCTGAGGTTTTCCTTTCCCTTGCGTATGTCCAATAAAATGTGTGATTTTGGACTTGAGTGCCAATCCCCATCCATCAACCCCATCTTCTCTATCCAATTTCCCATGTTTGGGATGGTCAATCTTTCCGAAATTGGGAACCACAAAATAATCCATTGGTGATAAAATATGTGGTGTTAATCGACTACGCATTACGTTCATGAGTCCAAAAAATGATTGTTGCTGTGTTTCAATCAAAAACCGCTGGTCTCCCCATATCTCATTACCATTTTCATCAAATGTCCCTCGATAATCGAATAGACCCAACAACTTAACAAATCTGTCAGTGGATAGAAAATCATCATAAATCGCTAAATCAATTCCCTGAAATCCCCCATTGAATCCAACTCCATTTGGATTTCTTTCCAAGTAAATATCTTTTCCGTTGGGATATATTGAAAATAGCCCTGGGTGAAGAACTTTATCACATGCAGCGTTAGCTGGTTCAGATATCAATACGGGAATATGTTGCAAAGCCGCATCGGTAATTTCATGGAAATCACAGTTGATTAGAATGTCGTTGTCATAGATGAGATAGTATTCCTCCATCAACACTCTTCTCAAATAATGAGGGAGAAGAATCATGTAGATAGCATCGTATGTTTGGAATTTACCATCATCATCATATCCATAAGCTTTCTTTACATAGTTTTTGAGGAAATCCCGATTGTAATCAGTCAGACAGTGCCCAAAGTGTTCCTGAATTAATGCACTCCATTTCTTGTTTTCTTCGGATTGAGCTTCGTAGTATTCAGTATCTTTGACGTTACTTCCACCCATTGTGTTGTGTCCCCAGTTTATATGGAACTGAACATCTACATCTGGCTTGTAAGCTTTGATTTTGTGGTAAATCTGATGCATAGCAAAAAACGACATTTTGTCTTTTGCTCTCATGTTGTTAGATATGATGATTTTATTGTTCATTTGGATAGTTCTTTAAAAAATCTCCGTTACCAACTATTTCTTCTTGTGGATAATTACAGGGAATTTTTCTTACATACACTTGCCAATTAAGTTGAAGGAGTTCATAGTGTCCTTCATACGCATTCAGGAAAGCATCCACTCCGATTTTCGGTTTGACTTTTTCATTATCAGTATGAACTCCCCATCCATAATCATCTATCATCATGAATCCACCGTATTTCAACATTGGCCATGATAACACAATATCTTCCAAAACATATTTGGCAAAATGATTCCCGTCAATATAAATAAAATCGGCAAAGAATTTTGACTGACCGTTGTGTGTTAAATTTCTGAGGGCATTCTCCGATAGGTCTTTAATAAACGTGTAGTTTTTGTACGGAGCTAGATTGTTATAAATATACTCGTTGTCATTTGNNATATTTTCTAAACACCACGTTGCACAACCACCAAAGTTTGTTCCTACTTCAATACCAACTATATTTGGTTGTCCTTTACATCTTCCGATCATATTCCACCACGGATTAATCCAATCTGAGAAATACACTCTCTCGTTCGTAGGATGTTTGAAATGATTGGGGAAATGTTCTGATATGACTAGTTCGTTTTCACCCATATTATATCTCCTTATTAAAGAATTCATCAACACATTCTTCAACGTAATCTAATTGTTCTGATGAGATTACCGGACTTGTGCCCATAAAAAATGTATCAGTTGTAGCTTTTGTAGCTTTCGGAAAAAACTTTCTTGCCGATTCCCCGTTCAACATGTGTGAATATGCCGGTTGAAGAAGAAGATTTCCACCAAAGTAGTTCCTGGTTTGTATTTTTTTGTCCTCAAGGAAATCTCTAATTTGGTGTCTGTTAAATGGAGCACCATCCTTGATAGTCAATGGGAACGCAAACCAAGAAGGATCAGCTTTTTCCGTAGCTCTTGGTAGGATGAAATGTTCTTCGTATTTCTCAAAAATATTGAATAACCTTCTATAGTTGTTATTTCTTTTCATCCGGATTTCGGGAAACTTATCCAACTGAGCCAATCCCATAGAGCATTGAAGTTCGATGGGTTTCAAGTTGTATCCTATTTCTTCATACACATATTTGTGGTCGAAGATTTCGTCTGGCATACTTGG
>DNDT01000177.1 GCA_003487525.1 Flavobacteriales bacterium | reverse complement strand
CATTTTCTGGAAAGTGAGAAGGATCCCGAAGAGGAGAATCTGTACAGCGGAAATCGGCCCGAAGACATCTACGCGAATACCCGGATGGCAACCGTTGGAGCCTCTCACATCTACCTTTTAAACCAGACGACCTTTATCAGGACCATTGGATCAGTGTCATTTACAGAAGACGATACGCGGGTAGATTCACTGGATGCAACAGACCTGACGCCACATTTTTTCTATAGTAGAAAATTCCTGAACAGCACCTATCAACTGGACGTTTCGTTAAACAAAAAGCTGAATGCCCGAAACAAGGTGAAGATTGGGGTAAACTACAGATGGCTGCTCTTTGACATGGCGGATAAATACTATTCAAGCCAAAGCAATACTACAAGACTCTTAACCGGATACAACGGAAGTACCAATTTCATGCAGGCCTATGCCGAATGGCAATTCAGGGCCACAGAACGACTCACTTTCAATACAGGTCTGCACGGTCAGTACCTGGTGTTGAACAGTTCAAATGCCATTGAGCCCAGAGTTGGCGCCAAGTACCAACTGGCCAAAAAACACTACCTGGGAATGGCTTACGGGCTTCACAGTCAAATGGCCCCCATGGACATCTATTTTAGTGTACAGCGCGACAATTTGGGAAACGAATACAATCCGAACAAGAATCTTGATTTCACAAAATCGCATCACTTCGTGCTTTCATACGACTGGAACATTTCAAACACCTCGCGTTTCAGGTCCGAGGTATATTACCAATACCTGTTTAATACCATCATCGATCAGGATTCATCTTTTTGGGCACTGCTGAACAGAACCACATTCAACGATGGCAATCCCGATCTGATGGTCAACGATGGAACGGGAGTTAACTACGGTATAGAATTAACCCTCGAACAATTTATGAATCGCGGGTTCTACGGACTGCTAACCTCTTCCATTTATCGTTCAACTTACATCCCCAGCGACGGCATTGAACGAAGCACGGCTTTTGACAGCAGATACATCGTAAATCTTGTCACCGGCAAGGAATTTGCCGTGGGAAAAAAGAACCCAGATGCCAAACGAAAAAAGTGGATATGCCTTGATGGGAAAATATCCTATGCCGGTGGACGCAGGTACATCCCCATTGACGAAGCACAATCTACCATTGACGGTGAACTGGTGTGGGATGAAAAAAATGCCTTCAAAGCGCAGTTTGATCCTTACTTCAGGGCAGATGTCCGAATAGCCTATCGAATCAGCGGTAAAAAAGCGTCGCAGGAATGGGCCCTTGACGTGCAAAATGTCACCAATGCCCAAAATCCATACCTGCTGGACTGGAATACGGCAACCAACGAAGTGGAGATCGTTTATCAACTTGGGTTGTTTCCTGTGATGCAGTATAAGATTGAGTTTTGATTTGGCGGATAAGGGTATAGGTTGATCAAAAAACAATTGTCAGTTTTCGAGTTAGACATGATAATAAATCTATTGTCAGAATTATTCTAAACATTCCGATGTAGTTTATCCATATTGTTTTGTGGTTATTTAATTGTTTGGCACCGCTGCCGAAGCAAACTTTCTTTTTCCGCTCGGCGCGGAGGATTTTCATTTATTCGGTCGTGTTAATTTTTAAAGGTACTCATGAACCTCTAATTTGAGGTTTAGCTTATTCGTACTAATTATTAAGGTATTCGTGAACCTCCGAGGAGGTTTATCTCATTCTTCGCTCACCTCAAATCCTTCGGTTTCTTTTGTCTTGCTGTGATAAACAATTATCCAACATCATTCCTTTATAAATCTTTTATGTCCAACTATTCCGTTGTGTTCAATCCTTAAGGTATATACAGCACCAGGCAATCCTGAAACATCGAGTCTATTGATCGAGGAAATCAGATTATCATATGTCAATACAACCTCACCCAATGGACCGATAATATCCACTCGAAAAGGAGCAAGGCTCTTTTTACATTCAATAATAATTTGATCATTTGTGGGAACAGGATAAATACGGAATTCTTGGTTGTTGTATTCCTCAAGACCGATCCAATTCACATCAATGCATTCAGATGTATCTGAACAACCACTCTGATTGACAATAACCGCATATGACCCATTCTGAATAACTGTTAAACTATTTCCAGTCTCACCTTGAAGAGTTGTCATAGTATTACAATCTATCCATTGAAAAGAGGCTGAAGTAGCGTTGGCTGTAATCACATTGTTAGAAACAAATAAGGAGTCATCAACAGACACGATCGTCAGATCAACAGTAATAATGCTATCACAGCCAAATGAGTTCATTATGGTGTCGATATAAGTACCGCTTGATGTATAAATGTTGCCGTTTGCTGATTTATAATTCACACAAGCCGTCACATCCAATGTAGTATCGTTATTGAGAATAGTCAGATTTATAGTTATTATACTATCACAACCCTGTGCATTGGTGAAGACGTCTGTATATATTCCTGAACTTGTCCAGGTGTGTAGTCCGGACGGCGATGTGTAGCTGGAACAAGCTGAAGTCACAAGTTCGGAACCATTGGCGCATTGAGAGAACATTACAATCAATCCATCGCTCATACCTCCATTACTGGATTGATGGGCACCAGTTGTTGCCAGTCCGGTTGAAGTAGCCGTTTTACCCGATAATACAATCTTCAGATTACTTGTAACGGCAACTTTAGACGGTGTTTCTCCCATGATTCCTCCAAAATATGTAGAGTAAGTCCTTTGTCCGGAAGAATTCATTTTCACTAAAAACCAGTCACCCAGTCCGGCCAAACTATTTTGATATGTCCCTGCAACACTGATCCCACTCGCGGAAGTAGTTCCTCCTATGATATAAATATCCCCAAGCTGATCAACGTCCATATCATAATTCCAATCGAACGCCGTTCCACCATAATATGTGGCCCATTGGCGAACACCGGATGAATTGAACTTAACAAGAAATCCATCATCGTTTCCGCTGTAAGAAGTTTTAAACGCTCCCGAGGTAGCCATACCAGAAGATCTGGTCCATCCGCATAAATATGAATTACCATTATGGTCGACAGCAACACCCAAACCAGATTCATAATTCGAACCACCGTAATAGGTTCCCCACTGCCTCACACCGGCGGTGTTGAATTTCACAAGAAAAGCATCAGGAATTGTACCTCCACTTGCCAATGCACTTTGATGGCTACCTGTGGTGGCAATGTTGTTGCTGGACTGTGTTTGTCCACTCAGGAAAATGTAGGATGAATCCTGTACAGCTATATCAGTGAATTCATCAAGATTACTTCCACCGTAATATGTCGACCAAACCCTTGAACCGCTCGACGTGAATTTGGCCAGGTAATGATCAATTATTCCACCGCTGCTGGTTTGATGTGCACCACTTGTTGCCATTCCACTTGACATGGTGAAACCCGTAAGATACACATTCGACGCAGCATCCACGGCGCAATTCAAACCACCATCAGCATTTGACCCTCCGTAATAGGTTCCCCATTGCCGAACACCTGAAGAATTGAATTTCACTAGGAATCCATCTCCACTTCC
>DNDT01000219.1 GCA_003487525.1 Flavobacteriales bacterium | reverse complement strand
CATCGGATGGGTTTAATGTTTTACAGCGTTGCAATAATTGTGCCACGAACAATCACCTTGTTCAAATCCCGTGAATTATCTGATTATGGGGCCTGTGATGGAATTCAAAACTAAGGAACTTCCTGTCAATTTGTCCTAATTAAGAACGGAAAAGATTCAGCATCAACTTAAATTATGCTGATTTTTGCAAGCTGTAATGAAAAAGTTGGTTTCTTTTCTCCTGTGGTTTTTTGCCGGGCTGATCATTTTGGCTTCCCTTGGAATTGTTGCACTTGTCTACACCTTCGATATTTCATCCTACAAGGAGGACATCGTTTCCCGGTTCAATGGCAATACGGGCCTTGTCCTTGATATTAAAGGAGATCTGAGTCTTACGACCGATGAGTTTTTATACCTGAGCATTGAAGACATCACCCTGAGCGACAGTCTGGGTTTGCTGGCCGAGGTCAAAAAACTTGATCTCGTTGTACCCCTGGTTTGGCCCAACGGAAAAATGGAAGTCAGAAGTGCTGTACTTTTTTCTCCGGTATACCATTTCAGGACAGCCGGGATAAAACCCTTTAAAAACCGTGTGAGCAAAAGCGATGCGCCCGGTTTTTTTAACTTCTCTCCAGGTATTGACAGCCTTGTGATCGACAGTGTCTCGGTGACCGAAGGAAGGTTCATCCTTTACAACAGGCTGGACAGTGTAAACCTCGACGTCCGTCACATTGCCACATCGGATGCCAATTTTTCAATGCTCGGTTTTGACGACATACTGCACAGTTTTGACATTGAGGCCAAAGCGGCTTTCAAATCCATCATGGCCTTCGGCATTGATGCCAAAAGTGGGCATTGTCAGTTCAGAATGAAGAACGGTAACCTGTTCTTTCGTACAGACTACATGAGAAGTCAGAAAAGTGTAATCGACCTTTCGATGGACCCGAACCCGGAACATGTTGCCTATCACATGAAAGGAGTCTCTCGTGACGAAAACATACGGGACTTGTTTCGAAATAACAGTGAAAAAGGAAACTGGGTGAAAGGAAGGTATACCGGAAACTACGATCTCAATTTTATTTTGGGTGACACCGCAGTGGATATCTCCAGTCTGTCGGGAATGGTTACGCTTGAGTCGAGTGAGTCGAAACTTTACGGAATCAGCCTTGACGACATGGTTAAAACCTTTAAAAAAACGCAGCAGTTTTCGTTCAAAGATCTCGGTTCTGTCATGATTTTTGGTCCCTGGGGCCTGGCCTTGTCAAAGGGGGGGGATTACGCGGAACTCGCTTTTGCAAGAAAAAAAGACTCGACCATGCTGGATTATTTGCACTGCCGGCTTTCGCTTGATTCGGGTGAAATAGAATTTCAGGATGTCGCGTTCAGAACCACTAAAAACCGGGTGGCGCTTATGGGCAAAATTGATTTTTTGAACAGCCGGTACGACAATTTTTCCTATGCTCTTATTGACAAGGACGGTTGTTCGGTCATTCGGGAAGAATTCAACGGTCCGTTCGAACAAGCCTCATCTCAGGGGATCAATGAATTTGCGGTATTGATGGGGCCCGTGACCAACCTGTTTCAGAGCACCAGTTCCGTGGTGCTCCGAAATGATTGTAAAAAGGCGTATACCGGGGTTGTTATGCACCCGATAAAGCAAAAGGGTTTTCTTAAGCGTTTAATGTCGAAGTCACGCTGATAGCGGTGTCCAGTAATTTTGAAATCGGGCAGTTTGCTTCGGCATCCGCTACCAGGGCATCGAACTTTGCCTTGTCAAGACCCGGAATTATGGCGTTCAGTGTGATGTGTGAACTGGTAACGGTTCCTTCTTCCAGGGTAATAACACACTTCGATTCAAGTTTTTCGGGAACCAGGCCTTCTGCCGACACCAAAAACGAAAGTTTCATGGTAAAGCAACCTGCGTGAGCCGCTGCAACCAGTTCTTCGGGATTTGTGCCGATTCCTTCTTCAAACCTTGATGAGAACGAATACTGTGTGCTGTTCAATATTCCGCTCTGGGTGGTTAAATGTCCTTTTCCCTCTTTACCGGTACCTTGCCAAACGGCTGTTGAATTTCTCTTCATTGGAATGTTATTTAATGTAATTTATAGATTTAAAACACGAGCCAACTAAGTTAGGAAAGTCGCTCAATTATGGATGCGCCACAAAGCAATATTCTTCGTTGCGCTCAAAGGTTTTTACAAAATTTTCTTCGTTCATCGACCCGGCGCCGTTTAAATACCCTTTTAAGGTCGAGATGCGAAGATCGACCCGGTTTAAAACATCGAATACATCAGCGGGAGTAGTGCCGTAGAATTCACTGGCGCCCAGTCCGCATTCAAAAATGACAATGGGCTTGTTTTTCCGCAGGATTCGCTCGGCACCTTTTAACACGCCCAGTTCACCTCCTT
Source organism: Flavobacteriales bacterium (assembly GCA_003487525.1). GTDB lineage: Bacteria > Bacteroidota > Bacteroidia > Flavobacteriales_E > Vicingaceae > UBA11591. Next base: position 941 of record DNDT01000219.1, on the reverse strand, counting down.
CGACGTCAATTTTGATCAGGTCGATGTTCAGGTGCTCCGGAACAAGTGCGTCCAGGGTTTTGACCTCGACGGTGATTTCTTCAATCTCGGGATTGTCGATGGCGTAGGAACGCTTTTTAAACCCACTGTACGCCGGTGCGTTTTTTACATACTGAAAACTGCTGCTTCCCGCTTTGTCCGACAAGGCAAAAGGGTAAAGGTCAACGCGGTTCCCGTACTTTTCATTGAGGTAGTTGTAGAAGTCGAGCAGGGGTTCAAAAGCAAGGTGCTTGCCGTTTGGTGCGTATTTTAACACTTGTTCCAATATCTCACCCTTGTGACATCCCACGTCAACACAATTGGATTCTTCCCTGAGCACTTTTTTCAAAATGAGTTTGGTAAGGCGGTCGTATTCCAGGTTCTTGCTCAGGTCGAGGTGAAGGAAATTCAGGCTTTTTCGGACAAGGTCTTTAAGATCCATTGTTGGATAAATAATCTTTGGCAAGTAACGAATAAACCGTCAAATCGCGATACTCACCTTTGTGAAAAAAGTATTCCCTGAAGTGCGCCTCCTTTTTAAACCCCAGGTGGACCGCCAGGGCAATGGCACCTCTGTTTCCGGCATCTATTTTGGCTTCAATCCGGTTCAGCTTCAGTTCATTCATTCCGAAATCCACTATGGCAGTTACGGCTTCCAGCGCGATGTTTTTCCCCCAGTAGTCCGGACTCATTTCGCCGCCGATTTCCGCCTTGCCGTTTTCGTGATCAATGGTGTTGAATCCGCAGGTTCCGATGATTTCATCTTTATCCCTCAATATCCCGGCCCAGGCAATGGCTTTTTTTTCTCGATACGCTTTCTGAACCTTATCGATCAGTTCTTTCGCGCTTGAAACCTCTTTCATGTCCGCACGTCCGATGAATTGATTCACTCGTCCGCTGGCCCTCATCCCGAGTACCTCCCC
>DNDT01000297.1 GCA_003487525.1 Flavobacteriales bacterium | reverse complement strand
GGACCATTTCCCTTCTGTGCTTACCAATTATATGATTCGATCAAGGAGGTTGATGTAATGCTGAATCTGTCTTTTCCAGCCTTGCTAATGTCAATAATCGCTGTGGTCATTGTATGTCAGCGATATCGCTCTCCTATCCTAACATATCTTATCAGCAACATTTTGGGTTTTCTGGCTTGCGCGTTGATGAGCAATATAGTTTTCAGTATTGTGTTAGATGAACCAGGAGTGATTCTTACTGACAGTCGCTCATTAGTTGGAGGCGGATTAAGCTGGACAGCTCTAGTTGTTACTACAATAATAATTTTTCACAAATCTGGAGAAGAAGAAAGATTTGAAGAGGCTGTTTTCGAAAGCACCAAGATTAAAAAAAACAGAACAATACAAGTCTTAAAAAAATTGATTGGCCCTGGATTGCTCTCTGTAGGGATTGGTAGTTTTGTTGCGTCAATAGTAGATTTATTTGTCTTCTTCGTATATGGCCTTACAGGTTTGGATAATGTCCCCGATTTGCTGTTTTGGATAGCTAGCCTGTTTTATGTGTTAGCTTGCATAGGTGCATCGTTATTAGTTTATATATTAATTACAAAAAGAAAAAGAACAAATAATGAAAGTTTAGAGAAAATGTTCGAGGTGGCGCAACCCACATCAACATCATCGATTAAGTTTTGGCCCCCAACAGCTATCGGATTCTTAACATTTTTCTTTATGTTTCCTAGTGGTGTCCTCTTGGCGTCAATCAATTGGTTGCGAATGGGCTTGAATAAAAAAGCCATATACCATCTTGTTGCCGGATTAGTTGGGGCATTTATATTCATAATAGTATTACTGCTTATTCCAGATAACGGAGCAAGAGGGTTTAGTTATCTGATAAATATTGGAGTTGCATATTACTTGTCAAGGCAAACAAAGAACGACTTAGAAAAGTTCAAGGAAAATAATGGAACAACTCAAGATGCCCATTGGTTTGGGGGATGCCTGATAGGCCTCATGATGTATGGATTTTATTTATTCTTGCTTTTCTTGGTTTTTATAGTTTTCGATATAGCTGGAGTACCGATAGTCTAATAATCTTATTAAAGGGAACACCGTCAGGTGCTAAACGGGATCTTGTGGGTGTTGCGAACTGGTGCACCCTGGCGAGATCTACCTGAACGATATGGAAAATGGACAACAGTGTACAGTCGCTTTCAACGTTGGCGCAAAAATGGGATTTGGGATCGCGTTTTTTCCGGATTGCAAGCTATCCAAGATCGACAAGGTCAGATTGAATGGGAAGTACATTTTATAGATGGGTCTGTAGTACGAGCCCATCAACATGCAGCCGGGGCAAAAAAAGCACCCTAGATGCTGAAGCATTGGGTCGTAGCCGAGGCGGTCTGAGTACCAAAATCCATGTTCGAGTAGATGGTAAAGGACAAATCATAACTTTTCTACTGACACCCGGTCAACAGCATGAGATCAGCGTTGCCGAACAACTGATGGAGCAAGGAGCCGTACATCAGAAAGTTGGGAGACCACGAATACGTCCAAAACGCGTTGTAGGTGACAAGGGTTACACATCGGCCAACTTCCGGACCTACTTACGCAGACGCGGTATCCAATCAACCATTGCTCGTCGCAGTAATGAAAAACAACGTGGATATTTCAACAAAGATCTCTATCGTCATAGAAATAAAGTGGAACGCTTAATTGGACGCATCAAAGAATTTCGTCGTATCGCTACTCGTTACGAGAAACGTGCTCTCAATTATGCTGCTATGCTTACCATTGCCGCCATTTTTCTCTGGTCTCAAGGGTTTGCATACACTCCCTAATGTTAGCTTTATTCGAAGAATTGCCATTTTGGTTTTACTAAAAGATAAAGAACAAGAATAAGACTTAATGATTGGACAAGACTAACAACTGTATCTGAAAAGGAACCAACCCTCAAAAAAGCGATTATTGGAGTAACCAAATTTGTGACAGCATATCCAAAAGCACCCCATTTTTTCCAGAGCCATATTCCGCTGATGAAAATAAGTTGAAGAATGGAAATACCAATTATTCCTGCTGTAAAGAAGTCAGCATTTGCCAGGAAGGCAGGCAGGATAAACCAGACCATAAAGAGTGAAATGATAACTGCGTAACCTAGCCAGTTCCTTAGACAACCAGCCTGTTCTTTGGTTTCTCTTGATACGGAGTGATAATTGATATATGCCAAACCAATCAAAAACCCATTCCGTACAAACGATGATGCAAAATTGTCGATCAGATCGTAGGATGATTCAGAGATGTTGATGTCGAAAATGGCAAAGAAAATTATGAATATCGACACGAATAAGATTAATCCAATTGGTGCAAGGAATATTAATCCCGCAATCCTTGCTTTTGATCCTTCAAGATATACAGTTTCTTTATATTTTACTTTTCCAAAGATGATAAAAAACATACCTGCTAGTAGTGACAAAACCAGATATAGCATTGTTGCCTCCTTAAACATGGAAAAGTGAAAGGTTTTCGTAAAAATTCAGACAGTATCCATTATACAGAAAGAAAGTGCAAATGTTCCAACTCAAAAACACCCC
>DNDT01000321.1 GCA_003487525.1 Flavobacteriales bacterium | reverse complement strand
GTTTTCCTGAACGGGCTTCTCGACCCCCTGTTTATTTTTGGTCTCGGTTTTGTTCCGGCCATGGGTGTTAAAGGCGCTGCCCTGGCCACGGCGGTTTCCAGGTTTTTCACCCTCGTCTTGTCATTGTATGTGCTGCACAAAAGAAAACAGCTGATCACCTTGGACATTGGAAGATTTGAACAAATATGGGATGTTTGGAAACGAGTCCTTTTCATTGGTATTCCAACGGGCCTTTCACGAATGATTACGCCGATTTCCGCCAGTGTAATTACCGCCTTATTGGCAACCTATGGAGAATTTGCCGTGTCCGCTTACGGAGTGGGAACACGCCTGGAATTTCTCACGGCAAGTCTTTTGGTAGCCCTATCGGCAGCCATAAGTCCTTTCACGGGACAGAATTGGGGAGCAAACAGAATTGACCGGATACAAAGAGCGCTGAATCTCGCCGGATTCTTTTCAATTGGTTGGGGGATTTTTGCTTCGGTTTTTCTTTTTGCCTTTGCCGAACCCCTTGCGGGGATATTTTCATCCGACAAGGAGGTGATTGAAACTACAGTGATGTTTTTGAAAATAGTTCCCGTTTCGTTCGGTTTTCAGGGAATAGCCATGATCGTAAATGCAAACTTAAATACCATGAACCGCCCGCTAAGTGCTTCCATCTTAATTGTTGTGCAAATGTTGGTGATTTATATTCCCCTCGCCTACCTTGGATCGTCGATAGACGGAATTAGAGGGATCTTTATCGCATTGTTGATTACTTACTTATGCGGGGGAAGCCTGTCATTCATCACCAGTTACATATCGCTGAAAAGGATGAGGCAGAAAGAGGTCCTTGCCGAAGAACGGAATTAACCCGGTGTTGTCAAGGGTATTGATTTCGAAAAGGATGTTTCGCATACACATCTGAATCGTATCTTTATTTTAATAATTATACCTTTAAAGTTGCAAGCTCAGCCCCTTTGTTATGGCCGAATTGAAAACAACAAAAAACAAAGCAAGTGTCAAGGAGTATATCAGCGCCATTGAAAATCCCGGGCGCCGCGCAGATTGCCTTGAAGTAGCGCGTATAATGGAAGAAATTACGGGTGACAAAGGAGCAATGTGGGGTGCGTCCATAGTTGGGTATGGAAGCTATCACTACAAATACGCAAGCGGACAGGAAGGAGATTGGATGGCCACCGGATTCTCGTCCAGAAAGCAGGCATTGACGCTTTACATCATGGCCGGATTTAAGCGCTATGAATCGCTGATGTCAAAACTTGGCAAGTACAAGACCGGGAAGTCATGCCTGTATATAAAAAGCCTTGACGATATTGACCGGAATGTGTTAAAAGAACTCATCAGGGAGTCCGTAGATCACTTGACAAAGGGTAAGCGCCCGGATTATTAATATTTAACCCGATCAATTATGAGAAAATTTAACCCGGTTATTTTACTTATCTCATGTTTTCTGATTGCATGCAGTTCTTCAGACGAAAAAACAAATCAGTCCAACGAGCCAAAAATTGATTTTCTTGAAAGCGGTAAAGAAATATCGGCCGTTGCTCAAACCGAGCTGCTGAAAAATGTCAAAAATGCCCTTGAGAAAGAGGGGCCTGTTTATGCCATAGAATTTTGCAATATCCATGCCGAATCAATTGCCGACAGCATCTCAAAAAATTTTGATGTTCAGATTCAGCGGCTAAGCCTGAAAAACAGAAATCCGCAAAATGCACCCACTGCGAAAGAGGACAAACTTCTTTTAAATGACTACCTCGAAAAACTGAACGAGGGAAGGGCTATTACGGATACCTTGATCCGGCTTAATGACATCGCCTCTTACTACCGTCCCATAATAATATCCGCGGAAACCTGCCTGAAATGTCACGGTCAACCGGGGGAGGAAATTAACACGGAGACCATGATTGCCCTGAACAAACTATACCCTGACGATCGGGCAACAAATTATCGAATGGGAGAGCTAAGGGGAATGTGGAAAATTACTTTTTCAGGGAAATCTAATTAAATTCGCCCTCCTTTTGTAACCGGAGATCTCATGAAAAGCATCCATACAGAAATTGAAATAAAAGCTCCGGCCTCCAGGGTCTGGGAAATTCTTATGGACTTTGAAAAATACCCGGACTGGAATCCTTTCATCAAATCCATTTCGGGTGATGCAAAAGTTGGCGGTCAATTAAGGGTTGTCATGCAGCAACCTGACAGTAAACCAATGACCTTTAAGCCAAAATGCCTCGTCTCGGAGCCAGGCAAGGAATTCAGATGGTTGGGTCACTTGATGATAAAGGGGATTTTTGACGGAGAACACATTTTCAAGCTGAGAGAGCGGGAAGACGGAACAACTAAGCTGGTTCAGTGCGAAAATTTCAACGGTCTTTTGCTTCCCTTTTTTTGGAAACAATTGAATTCAAAGACAATATCCGCTTTTGAAAAGATGAACACGGCACTTAAAAACAGAGCCGAAAAATCTTAACCCTGTCGCTTTTTATAATTGAATATGGCAATTGAATTGACTACAAGAGCCATGGCGCCTACGATGCCAAAATACCTCATGATATCGTTAAACCCGCTTCCCTTGAGCAGCACAAGCCGAAGCACTTCGATAAAGTAGGAAACCGGATTGAACCAGGTAATTTTTTGCGCCCAGGACGGCATGTTTTCAATGGCCGTGAACAAGCCTCCCATCAGAATAAAAATCACCAGAAAAAACCACGAAACAAACATGGCCTGTTGTTGCGTGTGTGTAAACGTCGATATCAGCAACCCAAATCCGAGCATCACCAATAAATACACCGCCGTAAAACTAAAAAGCAAAGGCAGGCTTCCAACAATGGGTATGTCAAAAATGAGTTTTCCAAAAGTGAGTCCTATCCCCAGTTCCACCAGGCTGATCACCCAAAACGGAAAGAGTTTGCCAATGATGAATTCGACTTTTGTAATCGGTGTGACATTCAACTGCTCAATGGTTCCAATTTCTTTTTCGCGAACGATGTTCATGGATGATAAAAACATGCCAACCATGGTTACCAGCACAGCCAGAATCCCCGGCACCATAAGGTTTTTGTAGTCAAGTTCCGGATTGTACCAGTACCTCGGTTTAACCTGGATCGGTACCGGAAATTTCTTCCCGAGCATTTGTATGTTGTTTATCCGCGGTCTGAAACCCCGGATAATATTCGCCGCATAGAAGTAGGTGAGGTTCGCTTTTTGGCCGTCTATTCCATCCACATCCAATTTCAGTTTTACTTCGTGATTTGATTTTAAATCATGTGAAAAGTTATCGGGTATCGTCAAAAATGCATCGCTTTCCCTTCGGTCCAGCCGCTCAATGTTTCCTTTATAATCCTGCCCGATGTAACTTACCTCAAAAAATGGCGAGTGTTCAAACTTTGAGATTAATTCTCTTGAGTCTGCCGACTTGTCCGCATCCGAAATATCGAGCCGTATGTTGCGAATTTCGAAATCCGCAGCATTGGCCAAAATCAATAACTGCACGATGGGGACCACAAAAATGATCGGCAACATCGCCTTGTTTCGGAAAATCTGAATGAATTCCTTTTTCAATATGAAGGGCAGGCGTTTCATTCCAATCGGCTTTTGTAATTTTTTACGCTAAGTCCAATAAAAAATACCGCCATCAATGACAGTATCAGCGTCTCTTTCCATATATGCGCAATACCCACACCTTTTAGCATAATGGCCTTTATGATGATGATGAAGTACTTGGGTGGCATGGCATGACTGATCCATTGAAGCGGTAAGGGCATGCTGCTTATCGGGAAAATAAAACCGGACAAAAGGATGGTCGGCAGCATAAGGGCAAAAAGTGACATCATCAATGCCATTTGCTGACTTTCTACCTTGGTCGAAATAAATACCCCAAGTGACAGGGCCACAACAATAAACAACAGGCATTCTAGCAGAAGCAACACAAAGCTGCCGTTTACAGGCACTTCAAATACCACGTTGCCAATGCCCATGATAATAAGCGCATTAACCAACGACAACATAAGGTATGGCAATATTTTACCAATGATGACGACTGCCGGTTTCAGTGGCGAAACAAGCAGGATTTCCATGTTTCCCATTTCTTTTTCCCTGGCGATGGAGATGGAAGTCAGCATGGCCGAGACCAACATGAGAATGATGGTGATCACCCCGGGGACAAACAACAGCACGCTCTTGCTCTCGGGATTATAATGCATCCTGACCTCGGTGTCTATAAAGGCTCTCCTTAGTGTTTTCGACTTCTCCAACATGTCCCACCGCTGTATGATACTGGTAAGCTGATTGGTAATGATGTTCGCCGTATTGGGATCAGAAGCATCCGCAATAATCTGAATGGATGCTGTTCCCCGCTCCAGCTTGTTGCCGAAATCATTCGGAAAGACAAGAAAGGCCTTTACCCTTCCTTTTTTAAATGAAGCCTCGATTTCATGGGATGCAGAAACATTGTCGTTCAGGGCGAAAAATTCGGAAGAGGTGATATTGCTGATCAACTCGATGCTCTTTTGATCCTTGCTCATATCCCAGACTCCGATTTTCACATCCCTAAGTTCGGTGGTGATGGCGTAGCCAAACAAAATCACCTGAGCGATCGGCATCCCAAACAAGACCATCAGGGTTCTGTAGTCTCTGAAAATATGCAGAAACTCCTTTTTTACAAATGCTCTGAGAACATGTCCCTTCATTCCTTGTTTCGTGCAATTTTTATAAATACCTCCTCAATGGATGATGCATTGTGCAGACTCTTTAATGCAGCCGGACTGTCGCATGCCACCATCAGGCCTTCGACCATGATACTGATTCGATTGCAGTACTCCGCTTCGTCCATATAATGAGTGGTGACAAAGACAGTAATTCCCTCCTCGGCTGCCTGGTAAATCATTTCCCAAAACTGACGGCGGGTAATCGGATCCACACCTCCGGTAGGTTCATCGAGAAAAACAATTCCGGGCTTGTGCAGGGTTGCCACGGCAAAAGCCAGTTTCTGCTTCCATCCCAGGGGCAACGAATTGACCTTGTGATTGCGCACATTTGTCATACTGAGCTGATCAAGGGACTTGCCGCCGCGCTCCCTGATCTCACTTCTCTTCAGTCCGTAAATTCCTCCGTAAAACTCAATGTTTTCACTTACCGTCATGTCTTCATACAGGGAAAACTTCTGGCTCATGTAACCAATTTGCTGCTTTATTTGCTCCGCATGTCGGTAAATGTCGAGTCCTGCGACAGTTGCCTCGCCTGAAGTCGGCCTGGACAAACCGGTGAGCATTTTAATGGCTGTCGTTTTACCGGCGCCATTGGCTCCAAGAAATCCAAATACCTCTCCTTTATCGACATCAAATGTGATGGCATTGGTCGCAATGAAATTTCCAAATTTCTTGGTGAGCTTGTTTGCGGTGATCGCCTTATTCATGATCCCTGGTCATTAGGTTCATAAAAGTGTCTTCTATATCGGCAGGAATAATTTCGACCTGAATGTCTGCGTCCGGAAAGTGCTCGTCCAGACGGCCGGATAAATTCAATTCCGGCGAACCGTAAACGTGCAAACTGCTTCCAAAGGGATAGGCATTTTGAACACCGTCCATGGTTCTGATTTTACTCAGCAGTTGATACTGGTTATTCCCGGTCACTTTATAAACCGTCTTGTCAAACCGATTTACAATTCCGGAAGGTGTATCGAGATCCATAATAGCTCCGTCCTGAATCAGCGCCACCCGATCACATAGTTTTGATTCATCCATATAGGGAGTTGAAACCACTATGGTGATGCCTTCTTTTTTCAGACGTTGCAGCATGCCCCAGAATTCTTTCCGCGATATGGCGTCAACTCCCGTTGTTGGCTCGTCGAGAAGCAACATGGTCGGCTTGTGAATCAAGGCACAGCTAAGTGCAAGTTTTTGTTTCATTCCTCCCGACAAATCTCCTGCCCTTCGATTCTGAAAAGGCTCAAGTTGTTTAAAAATGTCTTCTATCAGGTGCTTGTTCTCCTGAACGGTAGTATTAAAAATAGTGGCGAAAAACTCCAGATTCTCTTTGACGCTTAAGTCCTGGTAGAGCGAAAACCTGCCCGGCATGTACCCGACATTTTTTCGCACAAATTCATAATCCGTTATCACGTCGTGCCCGTCGAAACTTACATCGCCCGAATCCGGAAGAAGCAGGGTGGCAATGATCCTGAACAGGCTTGTTTTTCCTGCTCCGTCGGGTCCGATTAAGCCAAATAATTCTCCCCTGTCAACCTCAAAGTTGATCCCATTCAAGGCCCGGACCTCTCCGTATGATTTGGAAATATTACTTACTGTCAGCATCTGATGTAGCTGAGAAATACAATTCCCCCGGCATTCCCATTTTAAGTGTTCCGTCGTTCAACACGTCCACTTTAATCGCGTAAACCATATCGACCCGTTCTTCTTTTGTCTGAATAATCTTTGGCGTGAATTCCGCCTGGTCGGATATCCATTTGATCCTTCCTTCAAACGGGATGAGATCGCCGTCTTCTCCATCTACCTTAACAACTACGGTATCGCCAAGTTTAACTCTGCTAAGTTGATTTCCGGCAAGGTAGGCCCTGAATTCCATGACCGATAAGTCGGCAATGGTATAGATTGGCATTCCGGGCCCGGCAAGTTCATGCTGCCTCATTATTTTATCCAGAACGATACCGTCTATGGGGTTTGTGATGATTGACTTCACGCACTTTTCGTTTATCTGCTCCAGCTTGGCTCTGGCTATATTGAGCTGACCTATCACACTTGGGTTTTGTGTTTCGATGGATGCAATTTGTTTGTTCACGACGTGCAACTGGCCGTTCAAATCGTCCATATTTTTCGTGGTCGCTGCATTTGAGGCAAGCAATTTTGTGGTGCGATCTATCTCTGTCAGCAATATTTTCTTGTTGCTCTGAAGCACTTCTATCTGAGCGGCAATGGCTGCATACTGGCTTTTTATAAGGCCAATGTTCGCCTCAACCTCCAGCCGCTGAAGGTGCAAGTCCGTGGTATCAATCCAGCCTATGCGCTGTCCCTTCTCAAGATGATCTCCCTCTTTGATTTCAAGTGCCATGATTTCCCCGGGGACCATCGCAGAAACCGTGATTTCATCGACTTCAAAATTTCCGTAGGCATCGGCTTCTCCATCTCCCGATCCACACGAATAAAGCAGCGCAACAGCGCCGGTAAGCATGAACATTCTTATTGTCTTCATATTTTTCGCAATCAATTAATAATGTATTAGTTGCCTGATGTGGTTTTGTACTCATAGACCGCCATCAAGTACTGAATTTCGTGAACAATGAAACTTTGCCTGGCCATGTTTTCGTCATTAATCCGAATCAAAAGATCGGACAGTCTGGCGACCCCGTTGTCATACTGAGACTGATATGAATTCTTGATGCTCGTTTTTAACTTGATCAATTGTTCGTCCCGTTCCATAAGCGCCTTGTATTTTTCAATGTCCTGCTCTACCCGGGTCAATTCGAGCCTGGTGGAAAAAAGGAATGTCTCCCGTCGATTGTCAATCTTGTTCAGATTGACTTCTCCAAGTTTCTTGTCGTTGGACCTTCTGTAAATGCTTCCCAATTCCCAGGAAAGACTGAGTCCTGCCACCAAAAGTTGGTTCATTTCTTCCTGCCCGAATGAAATACCGGGCTGAATAAATGTTCCCAGACCCATCAAACCGAGCTTTGGATAGATGCCTGATCGCTTCATTTTGGTCTGAGACTCTATCAGCTCTTCCTGGCTTGAAAACAGATCGAGTTCCGGCCTTTTTATTTCAAGTGAACTGAGTTCTTCGGTCAGTACCGGCGGTGTAAACTCCTGATCCTCCGTTATTTCTTCACCGGTAAGCAAAGACAGCATCCCGACAAATGCAGACCGGTTGTATTCCAGCTCGGTAAGTTGCTGTTCAAGGTTCAGTAGTTCGACGTTAATTTCGTCCAGATCCGACTGGTACGCAACTCCGTTTTGGTATGCCGCAGTTGCGATGTTCAGGTTTTGTCGCAAGGTGCCTTTTACAAATTCGAGCTGTGCTTTTTGCTCGTCGATCAAGAGTATTCCAAAAAACAAATTGTTGACCCTCGATTTGAGTGTGTAGAGACTCACTTCGACATCAGCCCGTTCAACTTTTGCATTGATTTCAGAAATTTCTTTCACCGACTTTGTGATGCCACCGTCCCAGATGACCTGATTCAGTTGTACGATGGAAATAAGTTTTACATCGGTTGAAGAGGAAGAAGAAGTGGATGATGTTGGAGTCGACGGGCCAATGGACGGAAATCCATCCACAATACCACCGATGGCCGTGACGCTAAGCTGTGGCAAATAATTCTTATTGGCATTAGAAACCGTAAAATCCTTTGACTGTTCGATTAAATCAAATTGCCGAATAAGCGGATAGTTGTTCCTTGCTTTTTCATGACATTGCTCCAGGGTCATCTGCCCGTACACCTCACTCCCTGAAACAACTGCCGATACGAGAAGAATTAAAAGTGAAGTCTTCCGGAAAATCATGGTTTGAAGCTGTTAATGATTAACCTTTTCAGGAAACTTTTTCTCCCTTCCATCAGCTGATTCCAGTCAGCTCCGTTTCGCTTTCCCATTTCCTGCACCAGTGGCCGCATCGCAAATGGAAATACGCACAGGGATATGATGTTCAGAATAACCTGAAACGCAAATTCGGGAGTAGAGGTAATTTTATTTGCCCTGAATTCCGCATCCAATAATTGAACTGTTTCCTGCAAGTTGGCATCATTTGCGAGCTTAGGGGCAAATTCAGGATGCTTGTTAATTTCGAACATGACGAACGTCGGCAAATTCGGTTTTTCCGAAAGAAGATTAAAATATTGATCGATAATGGCCGAAAGCTTCTCGTCCATCGTTATTTCACTCTTCAATATCCTGTTGATATCGGCGTATATCAATTGCACTTCACTTAAAAAGATT
>DNDT01000089.1 GCA_003487525.1 Flavobacteriales bacterium | reverse complement strand
CGCGGTGTTTTGCTTCGGCATCTTGTCATGCCGGGTTCCGTTGCCGGGACGCGCGACATCATGAAATTTCTGGCGAAGGAAGTGTCACTGCATACCTACATCAACATCATGGCGCAGTATCATCCTGCAAACAAAGTGACGGAGGATAAGTTCCCGGAAATCAACCGCCGCATCACGCCACAGGAATTTACCGATGCCATCTCTGCCGCCCAGAAGGCTGGACTTTATCGTTTTGATGAAAGATAGAAATTTGCTTATTCCTCGCTTATTTTGTCCCCTTTTTTGCTGTCTCCGCGATCTTCTTGACCGCGACTCCCAACCCTGCCAGCGGATTCCTCAACGTCGCCACAACACCATCCAACGAGTTGAGTATTAGGGGGATGGATCGGGTGTGAAAAATTGGCGATTGTAATTTTGAATAATTGGATGTATCATATCCAAAATTATCAATTTCCATTGGAGAAGCGGGGTAATATCTGAATGAAAAAAAAGGAAAAATGTCAATCAAGTATTCTGCATACTTGGTATAGGGGGGAGATGAAATTGGTTAACGGGGGCGTTGAGAAATAAATTGTTTGGATGTTGGTATTCAATCGAATAGTAGATGAACTGACCAGTTCTACTGTCTGTTATTTAGTGATCTCAAAAAATACAGTATCCCAGCCTGATGCGGGAAAAGGAGTTTTTAAGATGGCTACAAAAAATGAAGATACGAAATTTGAAGCTGGCAAAGGGGAAAAAACCTCCAAAACGGATCTTATGGAACATTATAATAATCGTTTCGAGGATGCGGTGATGGATGCGCAATACATGATGATCTACGCTTCGACCAATTGCCCGAATGATATCGATCAGGATACGATAAAGAAGTTGATCAACGCCAGGCAACGCGTTGAAAAAGGGGAAAAGTTGGAAGTAAAAGAGGAGGCCGATTTTTGGCTTGCCTATCAGGGCTTGTGGAAACTGGTACAACCCGCTACCGGAAAAAACATTACGGCTGAAAGCATAAAAGCCAATATCCCGCTTGAGAAAACGTTCTTTGGCTGGCTGCTGGGAAGTATTCCCTTCCTTTCACGCTGGACCGAAACGTGGACCATCAGCAAATCTCGCAAAACAGTCAACCGCCATGTCACATTTACCATTTTGGTTTTGCTCCTGTTGCTAATTTTTCAAATTTATTGGGTGATTGGGAATCAATTGATTACAGAATTGGGAACAGTATCACAAACCGAAGGAATTTTTGACGTCCAGCTCGTAGAAAGCCAGCAGGAATTAGTGAGCGATGCTCTTGATAATTCCACTACACAGACTGAACCCAGAATAGATCTGAAAGCGCTCAAAAAAAGGCATGATCGATATTCGGTAATTCTACAGTTGTGGAGTAAACCGTGGAGTCGGTTTTTTACAGTAAAGAGAGTGAACGTAGAACACGACCCGAAATATGCGCCGCTCTTCGCAGAACTTGATTTAAAGATAGCAGAGATTGACAAACAATTGCAGGACGATCCGGATGGCATGAAAGCGGCGGCTGTCGCGGCTCAGAAAACCAGCTTGGAAGATCAGTTAAAGAAAGCTGATGATGAAGATAAAAAACAACAAATAGAAAGCCAGATAGAAGAAGTCCGCCGGAAAAATAGCTTAGATTTACAGTTGCTAAATTTACAAGCACGGCAGGAAACTATTTCGAAACAGGTGACAGAATGGAACGAGGAAACAATAGCTATGAATGGGGAAATTGAGCAGTTAATAAGCGACAAAAAAGATTTGGAAAAAATTATAAATGATTTAACAAATGACTCTGGATATTTTCAAAATGTGATAACTGAATTAGAGACGAACGAACAATTCATTCAACCAATAGTTGACCTGAATAAACAAATAGTAAAATCAACGGACGACGGAGAGAAAGAGAGATTGAAGGATGAAAAAACAACATTAGAGGGGAAGATTCCCGAAGCGTTGAAAACTGATTTACAAGAATACAGGCAACTTCTTGAAGAAACTGTCGGCACTGAAGATCTGATAACTGATTTGAAGTTGTATGAGAAATACCTTGAAACCATTAAATCTGATGTTGTTGATATAAACTCTTACAGATTATACATTGAAGAACAGATTACTTCTTTTACTAGTGAAAAGGACACCATTGAAACACTTAAAGAAGAAAAGACAAAGCAAAGAGATGCTTTGAATGAAAAAATTACAAGCTTAAGCATTGAGGAAGGTAACCTTCAAACAGAAATAGACAATTTGAAACCTGAAATAACTGCTTTAGAGAATGTAATTACAAATTTCCCTATCGTAGTTGACCCTGCGATCGCGCAGAAAATTGTCTTCGATTTGATTAATGAGAAGGGTAAATTGATAGATAAAAAAGAGAAGCTGGATATCGAGGAGCAAAGATATTTTGACTTAACGGATTCCCGCCCGGCTCAATTGGCTGGGCAATTTGTGCTCAATATTCTGCAGAGCTACATCCTGCCGATTCTTTATGGACTTCTTGGCGCTGGAACATCTGTCTTGCGATCGCTATCCAGAAAAATTAATGATGTGACGTATTCCGAAGAAGTGGGCATTCAACACCTGTTGAGCATTTCACTAGGCGCACTGGCAGGCATCGTGGTCGGGTGGTTTTCATTCCTTATTGATACTGGTACAACAACCTTCCTCGGATCGGTTTCCCCGCTCGCCATCGCTTTTCTGGTTGGATACAATATCGACCCTTTCTTCTCCAGAATGGATACTACCTTGAAGATGAATGAAATGTCCCAACAGTTTGCGCCTGCGCCCATGGACAAAGCGACCATATCCAAAATGGATGCTGCCATGAAAAAGTTCGAGGCGATTTCTCAACAACTCGCATCTGGGGTGAAGAAAGAGGAATAACAGGTCATTCCTCCACAAGCTTCGATGTCACCGTCAACACCCGAAAAACCTCCCACAGAAAAACCTGCATCTGAAATTTAGGGGATTGGTTATCCTTAACAGACTAGAAGACCCTGAAGAATAAAGTTTCTTCAGGGTCTTCTAGTTACGGATAAATCCTCTTGATCGACCTCGGGAAGGGTATCGCCTCGCGGATGTGTTCGAT
>DNDT01000104.1 GCA_003487525.1 Flavobacteriales bacterium | reverse complement strand
CGTGGACTCGACCCTCGCTACCACTGCCTGTGATTCGGGGGTTGTGGCACTCAAAGTATTTGCCAATCCGGGGAAAATTTATTGGTACGATGACTATACACTAACAAATCTTGTGGATTCGGGATTCACAATTACTACTCCGTTTTTGACTCAAAACAGGTATTACTACGTCGAATACCGGGATAGTATATGTGAGATTCCGCAGCGTTTCCCAATGGTTGCCGAGGTATACCATCAACCCGACATCACTCAATTCATGAACGGGGTGAGATGTGGACCAGGATCAGTTACCTTGTCGGCTTACGGCAATGGAATGGAATACTGGTATGATTCGTTGATAGGAGGAACATTGCTGGATTCCGGGCAAATTTTCAATACCCCTTTTGTATCTGTTGACACAGTTTTTTATGTGGAAGCGGTGCACCGCGGATGTGCTTCAAACAGGATCCCCGTTTCTGCGACAATAAAACCTGTTCCCGTTGTCAATTCGACTATTCCTTCAAGCCGGTGTGACGCAGGTAGTGTCACACTTTCAGCGACATCCAGTCTGGGAGATGTCCTGTGGTACGCAGCGCCTACCGGTGGCTCTGTATTATTTACGGGAAATTCATACACCACTCCCCCAATCAGTTCCACGACAAGCTTTTACGCAGAAGCGGTTTTTAATGGCTGTACGTCGCTGACGAGGACCCCGGTAGTTGCTACCGTAAAAACAACACCATCCATTACCTCCACCACACCAAGTTTCACCTGCGACAGCGGTAATGTAATTTTAAGTGCCTCTGCCAGTGCCGGTTCGGTAAGGTGGTATGAGAATGCGGTCGGAGGAGTTGCGTTGGTTGCAGGAACGAGTTTTTCAACCTTCCTCACAGCCACAAAAACCTATTACGTCGACGCCAATTTAAACGGGTGTACCACAGCTACACGTACTCCAGTTATCGCAAGTGTATATTCCACCCCTTCCATTCTTTCAACCTCACCTGGTAAAAGATGTGGACCTGGCAGCGTGTTATTATCTGCAAGTGCAAGTCACGGAGTAATTAACTGGTATCCCAACTCCATGGGAGGGGGAGCTGTTGGCAATGGAAACCAATTTTTAACACCAGTTATAACCACCAATACAACCTTTTGGGCAGAGGCCTCATACTCCGGTTGTCTGTCAAACAGGGTGTCCGTTTTGGCAGAAATAAATAAAAACTCAACCCATTCCATTACCGAAACTGTTTGTTATTCATACACTTCACCCAGCGGTAAATACAAGTTCTGGGAATCAGGTGTATATAAAGACACACTTGTAAATTCCATTGGGTGCGACAGCATAATCACGATCAACCTGACAATCCCCAAAGTAGATACGGCTGTTTCTATACAGGGAAGTGAGCTGGTATCACATGCGAGTTCCGCAGGGTACCAGTGGTTGAATTGCGCAGGTGGCATAACTGCAATTGGAAATGCAACGAACCGAACATTTATCCCGCCGGTAAACGGAATGTTTGCTGTTGAAGTGACACAAAATAACTGTGTGGACACGTCTAGGTGTGTAGACGTTTTCTGGGTAGGGATTGAAGAAAATGCATCTGCCAAAATCCACATATACCCAAATCCTACTAATAATCTACTAACTATTGACCTTGGCAAAATTCAGGCTGAGGTCTCCCTTATTCTGAGAAATGATTTAGGGCAAATTATCATTCGTAATAACTACCTAGACATTAAGAATATTGAATTGGATCTAAGTGAAATTCCGCCTGGAATATATTCATTGACTTTGTATACAAAAGAAGGTAATTACACACAAAACGTTATTAAGAAATGAGACTTCGGATTCCAGTATTAGTGGCGCTGATGTACAGTTCTATTGCAATGTCAGCAAAAGGTGATCGTGAAAAATTCAATAATAAATCAAACAACATCACCTTTACCGAAAACAAGGGCCAAGTGTCTGATCAGTTCAACAGGCCGCGTCCGGATGTGCTTTTTTCCGGAGAAGCTAACGGCATGGTTTTTCATTTGAGGAAGGATGGAGTGTCGTATCAGCTGTACAAGAGAATTTCTTCCGAACGACTAACCGACTCAACAGCTCAACCTGAATTGGGGGGAATCCGGGAATCGGGGAATCGGGGAAACACCGATTCAGTCATCATTCAGCGCATCGACATAAACTGGATCGGGGCCAATAAGGATTTTGAAATTGAATACGGAGAAGCAACTGAGGACTACAACAACTACTATCTCGCAGTTTGTCCGGATGGGATAACCAGGGTCAACTCTTACAAGGACATCACATTTAAAAATGTGTGGGATGGAATAGATTTAAAATGGTATGAAAGGAACGGTGAATTGGAGGTTGATTTCATTATCGCTCCGGGCGGAGATGTAAACGCCATTAAGTGGCAAATTGAGGGCACAAAAAATCTGGCTCATGAGAATGGAATGTTAATCATGAACACTCCCCTTGGAAAAATCGGTGAGCAGCGTCCCCTGGCCTTTCAAGGTGCAAAACGGATTGCCGTGTCAAGAACGTTGGAAGGAAACGAAATTGGGTTCCGATTGGGCCACTACGACAAGAGTAAAACGGTTATTATTGATCCAATTATCAAACTTTGGGGCACCTATTATGGTGGAAATGGCAACGATCGAGGATTTGAAACTGTCCTTGATCAAAATTCCAATATATATTTCATGGGCACAACCGAATCGACCAACAACATAGCAACCACTGGTGCCCATCAAACCAATATAGTTGGTTTGTCCAATACATTCTTAGTTAAATTCGATAGTTCCGGAACCAGGCAATGGGGCACGTATTTTCTCGAGATTGCCAATTCAGTTGCTGTCGATGGCTCGATGAACGTTTACATCGCGGGCAGCACTAATTTGACATCCGGAATAGCAACGGCTGGAGCTCATCAGGATAGTGTAAACTTTTATGATGCTTATTTGATCAAGTTCAACTCAAGCGGGCAACGAAGTTGGGGAACATATTACGGTGGTTTTGGCGTTCCACACGAAGAGGGCAATGAGTGTTTTGTTGACAAGCAAAACAACGTGTACCTGGTTGGGGCTTCGGCTTCTTTAACCAATATTTCTACTCCCGGTGTCCATCTCGATACGCTCACCGGAGGTGCCATTGGAGTCTCTACAGTTGATGGATTTTTAACCAAATTCAATACCAACGGAACAAGGATATGGGGAACCTATTACGGCGGCTCCGATCTGGATTGGGGATACAGTGGCGCCACAAACAATTCGGGTGATGTTTATATTCTAGGTTTGACCAGGTCCAGTAATGGCATCGCAACAACCGGAGCTCACCAATCTACATTTACAGGTGGTCTGGAAGATGGTTTTGTTATGAAATTTGATTCCACAGGAAACCGTTATTGGGGAACTTATTACGGAGGCCCCTCAGAGGAAGATGTGACGGCCATGGCAACAGATGCAAACGGCAATGTTTATTTTGGAGGGTTTACAAAGTCTTTATCCGGAATAGCCAGTTCAAACGGCCACCAGACAATCAATGCCTTAGGTCCTTCCTGGCTGGATGGTTTTCTGGTTAAAATGGACCCGAATGGTAACAGATTATGGGCCACATACTATGGTGGGAGCGAAAATGACTATATATACGATATTAAAACGAAAACCAATGGAGTATTTATTGCTGGCTGGACGAACTCTGATAGCAATATTTCGACGTGGAATGGTCATGTGACTCAGATTCCTAATGCCGTTAAGGGTTTCATTTGTAAGTTCAATGATGGAGGAGTCAGGCAATGGGCATCTTATACATCCGGGGCGGGAGGCAAGGCCTTTTCAGTTGCCGTCAACGAGGTAAGCGGCGTTTATGCCGGAGGATATACCATACAGGGAAATCTTGGGACATCCGGCAGTCATCAGAGCAGTCATGGCGGGGGGTTTTTCGATGCTCTACTGGAAAAATACAGGGATTGCAACTTTGACAATGTCGAGATCTGGGATAACGGCTGTTCACCCTTCATCTCCCCCAGTGGAAATCATACTTGGACGAGCAATGGAACGTATTACGACACCTTGGTGAATTATTCCGGATGTGATAGTATTCTGAAAATACATCTCACCATCAATAATAATTCGTCTATCCAACAAGATACTTCCTGTATTCTATTCAATTCCCCTAGCGGAAAATACACCTGGACTCAATCCGGAACTTACATGGACACGGTGATAAATTCTAAAGGATGCGACAGCATCATTCAATTCGATCTTACGATTAAAAGTGTTGATATTAACGTTTCTATTTCAGGAGATAGGTTAAAATCACAAGCGGACAATGCCGTTTATCAATGGATTGATTGCTCAACCGGCAGTCCAAT
>DNDT01000103.1 GCA_003487525.1 Flavobacteriales bacterium | reverse complement strand
GATTCTGGGGACTTTGGATGCCTACCGTTGTCGTGCTGCTCACTGTTTTATGGACAATTGGTCTAATGGCCTTTACATCAAAACCAATCGACCTCATTTCGAACGTTATCCCAACCATGTTACTGGTTATCGGAATTTCAAACATCATCCATTTACTGAGCCGAATTCTCGACCATATGAGAGAGGGCCTCGGGAAGTCGAATTCGTTGAAATTATCGATCAAGGAAGTGGGAATTGCCACCCTTTTCACTTCTGTAACAACCGCCATAGGATTCATGTCCCTTACAACTTCCAATGTCCAACCTGTTATAGACATGGGAATATACACCAGTGTCGGTCTCGCATTTTCCTTCTTTCTGACCTATACGCTTTTTCCGGCAATGGTTGTTTTGAACAAACGACTGGATGCAAAATCAATTGAAAAAACCGAGAACTTCTGGTACAGTCACCTGGAAGATTTTTACTCCTACCTTTTTAACCGAAAGAAAAGAATTCTCGTAATCTGGGCCGTAATTACGGTTATTACAGGTATCGCAGCCGGTCAACTCAGAGTCAACAGTTATTTGCTCGATGGACTTAACGATGAAAATCCTCAGCGAAAAGCATTCCGGTTTTTTGAGGCAAATTTTGCAGGATCCAGACCATTTGAAGTTTCCATTCAATTATTGGGAGACGGTGATATCATGAGTCTCGAAAATATTCGCGCTCTGGACTCCATTCAAAACTATCTCGACACGGCATATGACGTCGGTAGCATAACCTCACCGGTAACGCTTATCAAGAATTTTAACCGTACTACCCATGCCGGCAGTATGGACTTTTATAAGTTGCCGCACAATAAGAATGAGCATGAAAAATTACTTTCAAAACTGGAAACGTATGGGAAAAAATTAAACGTCGATCACTTTGTGGACCGGAAAGAGAATTATGCCCGAGTGAACGGTAGAATGCTGGATGAGGGAAGCATTATTCTAAAGGAAAAAAACAAGCACTTCAATGCCTTTATGGACACCTACTTTTCGACAAGGTTCAAAGCCACCTTCACCGGTGCGGCCGTCATGATGGACAATACCCATGCATACATTGTAGCAAATGTGGCACGGGGACTGGTTGGGGCCATACTCTTAATTGGAATGATCATGGGATTTCTTTTCCGTTCCTGGAGAATCGTGATCATCTCACTTGTCACCAACATAATTCCATTGATAATCACAGCCGGAATCATGGCACTGAATGGGATAGAAATGCGCCTTTCCACTTCCGTCATTTTTATTATTTCTTTTGGAATAGCCGTGGATGACACGATACATTTCCTCAGCAAATTCAAGCATGAGATTTTATCCGGAAAAACCAAACTCGAAGCCATTAAAAAAACCTATACCACCACAGGCAAGGCAATTATTGTGACCACCCTGATAATAAGCGGTGGTTTCCTCACGCTGTCCTTTTCGAATTTTCTCGGAACGCATTATCTGGGTGTTTACATTTCACTGACCCTGTTTATTGCTTTGCTTTCAGTTCTAACCGTGCTTCCGACTTCACTGTTGCTTTTTCTCCCCGATCATTTCAAGAAATCTGATGAAATAGCCTCCAAGAAATGATTTTTTCGATGGATAAGAATTAATTTCGCAGGCCATGGAGAAAAAAACGAGATTGGCCAGGTTCCATACCTGGAGATTGAAGAACGTCAAACACAGACAGTTTGTCCTCCTGTTAAGTGCCTTGGTGGGTTTTTCGGCCGGACTTGGTGCTGCCGTGCTTAAAAACCTTGTTCACCTTATAAAAGATTTGCTTACCAGCGGATTTGTGATGGAATTCAACTACCTGTATTTCATCTACCCCATCATTGGAATGTCCCTTGCTATCGTGTTTATCAAATACGGTATAAAAGATAAGGTCGGACACGGTATTCCCGCTGTGCTATACGCCATTTCAAAAAGAAGCAGCATGATGAAACGGCACAATATGTTTTCTTCCATTGTTTCAAGTGCGCTGACGGTAGGTTTTGGTGGATCTGTAGGACTGGAAGGACCTACTGTGGCCACCGGTTCATCGATAGGCTCTAACCTGGGGCAATTCTTACGTGTAAATTACAAAACCGTGACACTTCTGCTTGGATGCGGTGCGGCAGGTGCCATGGCCGGAATTTTCAATGCACCAATTGCTGCCATCGTCTTTGCCCTGGAAGTAATCATGCTGGATCTGACCATGTCATCATTGGTTCCCCTGCTGATGGCTTCGGTTACGGCCGCAGTCACGTCACACCTTCTCATTGGAGACGAGATATTGTTTCATATTACTTTATCCGATAAATTTCAGTTTAACGATCTGATTTATTTTGTGCTCCTTGGTGTGCTCACCGGATTTATTTCGGTCTATTTTATCAAATTTTACTGGCTTATTTCGGATTTCTTTGAGCGGGTGGGCAACATATGGAAACGCTTGTTAATTGGCGGTAGCATATTGGGAATACTTGTATTTTTTATTCCTCCGCTCTACGGTGAGGGTTACAAAACCATTACTGCCCTGTTGACAGGAAACGAACACACCATCTTCGAAGGAAGTCCGGTACGTCAGTTCAGCGACAACATGTACCTGGTTCTGCTCTTCATTGCCATTATGGTTTTTATTAAAGTTGTAGCAACTTCTGTGACGTTTGGAGCAGGTGGT
>DNDT01000071.1 GCA_003487525.1 Flavobacteriales bacterium | reverse complement strand
AATTGATCGTCCCCACCAAAAAAAGGACCGAGCACACTCCTGTAAAGGATGTGCGGATTTCCTACGATACCGATTGGCAAAAACTGCACTGGAAATCGTTTGAATCTGCCTATCGCTCTTCACCCTACTTTGAATATTACGAAGACAGATTACGGGCCATTGTGATGAATGGAAAAGAAGACTTTTTGGTGGATCTCAACATGAAAAGTTTTGAATTTATCCGGGATATTCTCAACCTGGAGACAGAAGTCATGGTTTGTGAAACCTACGTCGAGGACCTACAACGCTTTTTCGACGTGCGCAATTCAGATCATCTAAACCCAAATCCCGGCCATGAATGCAAAAGCTACATTCAGGTGTTCGAAGGAAAATTGCCGTTTCAGCAAAATTTAAGCTGTATTGATTTGATTTGTAACGAAGGTCCAAACAGTATAAATTTACTCACTTAAGAAAGTCGACATGAGCTCAAGACGAAATTTTCTGAAAAAGGTAGGCGTTCAATCGGCAGCCATATCCATTCTGCCTGTCTCTACCCCTTTGAATTGGACAAGTCCGGAAATCAAACTTCCCGACCCTGATATTGTCGGTCAGGACGAATTTTGGTTCAGAATTCAGGAAGCGTACGGCGTTTCGAGGTCAAAAATTAATCTGAACAACGGAGGAGTCAGTCCGCAGCCGAGGTTTGTTCAAGAAGCCTTCGAAAAATACACGGCCATGAGCAACGAAGCACCATCGTATTACATGTGGCGCATTCTTGAACCGGACAGAATAAACATCAGACGGGACCTGGCAAAATTACTTGGTTGCGATGCGGAAGAAGTGATCATAAACAGAAATACGACCGAGGCTCTGGATAACATCATTTTTGGACTGGACCTGAACAAAGGAGATGAGGTTGTGTTGTCCCATTACGATTATCCAAACATGCGAAACGCCTGGGAGCAGCGAAAGAAAAGAGATGGAATAGTGCTGAAGTACGTCGATTTTGAACTGCCCAAGGCGAGTGAAGAAGAAATTGTGAACGCATTCGTGAAGGAAATGAATGCCAAAACAAAACTTGTTCACGTGACGCACATGGTGAATTACAACGGACAGGTTTTGCCCGTCAAGGAAATTTCGAGGGAAGTAAAAAAGCGCAATTTGCTCTTGTTGATTGATGGTGCACACACCTTTGGGCACATCGATTTCAACATCAGGGAATTCGACTGTGATTTTTTTGGCACCTCGCTTCACAAATGGATCTGTGCGCCTTTCGGAACCGGAATGATGTACATAAAAAAAGACCGGATTGCCCAGGTTTGGGCCCACGCTCCCACCGATGCAAATGGAGACGATGACATCCAGAAATTTGAAGCCTTGGGGACTCGCTCCGTTCCGGCAGAAATGGCGGTTGGACAGGCAGTCCTGTTTCACAATAACATCGGCATAGAACGGAAATACAATCGCCTGAAAGAACTGACCGATTACTGGACAAGTGAGTTTGAGAACCACCCTCGTTTTATCAGTTATACCCCAAAAAGGGAGAATAAATACGGTTCCTTGTATACTTTTGGAATCGAAGGGATGAATTCAAATGAGATATGCAATTACCTTCAAAAACACTATAAAATAATAACCACGCCAATCGAATGGCAAAACATCGACGGATGTCGCGTTTCTCCTCATGTTTATACGAGTTTTGACGATCTGGACAAACTCAGGGAAGGAATCAGAGAAATGTTAACCGCATAATTATGAGCAAGAAAGAAAACCTGAATTTCAATATG
This sequence comes from Flavobacteriales bacterium, assembly GCA_003487525.1. Taxonomy (GTDB): domain Bacteria; phylum Bacteroidota; class Bacteroidia; order Flavobacteriales_E; family Vicingaceae; genus UBA11591. The sequence continues at coordinate 3,211 of DNDT01000071.1, read as the reverse complement.
AATGAGGACAACATGAAATTGTTGTTGGCCAATTTAAAATCCAAAAGAGCCGAAACCCATCTCGGTGGGGGTAAAAAGCGCATCGATAAATTAAAGAGCCAGGGGAAAATGACCGCCCGTGAGCGTATCGATTTCTTGCTGGATAAAGGAAGCCGTCGAATTGAAATTGGTGAATTTGCAGGTGAAGGCATGTATCCCGATCACGGCGGNNTGGTTGCGAACGACGCCACGGTCAAAGCGGGTGCCTGGTTTCCCATTACAGCAAAGAAAAACCTTCGCGCCCAGGAAATTGCGATGGAAAACGAAATACCCATCATTTACCTTGTCGACAGCGCGGGTGTTTACCTGCCCCTTCAGGATGAAGTATTTCCCGACAAGGAGCATTTTGGCCGCATCTTCAGGAATAACGCCAGGATGTCCAGCATGGGAGTGATACAGATCTCGGCGGTCATGGGAAGTTGTGTTGCGGGCGGAGCCTATCTTCCTATTATGAGCGACGAGGCCTTGATTGTCGAGAAAACGGGTTCCATCTTTCTGGCAGGTTCTTACCTGGTAAAAGCCGCCATCGGAGAAAATATCGACAACGAAAAATTGGGTGGTGCCGCCACCCACAGTGAAATTTCAGGAATCATCGACTACAAGTGTGCAAACGACCAGGAATGCCTTGAGGCCATTCAGTCACTGGTGGATAAAATCGGGCAACATGGGGTTGTAGGATACAACCGGGCCAAATCCGCCCTCCCAAAAAAAGAATTTGAAGGAATCTACGGCATTGTTCCGAAGGAGCGGACAAAGACATACGAAACGCGCAATTTGATAAAAAGCCTTGTCGATGACAGTGATTTTCAGGAATACAAGGAGCTGTACGGAAAATCAATCGTCTGTGGGTTTGCCAGAATAGATGGCTGGGCCGTCGGTATCGTGGCAAATCAGCGTGAAATGGTGAAGTCAAAAACAGGTGAGATTCAATTTGGAGGAGTAATTTACAGCGACAGTGCCGATAAAGCGGCTCGTTTTATCATGGTCTGCAATCAGAAAAAAATTCCGCTGGTTTTTATTCAGGATGTCACCGGATTTATGGTCGGTTCGAGATCGGAACACGGGGGCATTATCAAGGACGGCGCTAAAATGGTAAACGCCATGGCAAATTCGGTTGTTCCAAAATTTACCATTGTAACGGGTAATTCATATGGAGCGGGAAATTATGCAATGTGCGGAAAGGCCTATGATCCGACCTTGATCGCCGCCTGGCCTACGGCCAATATTGCCGTTATGGGGGGAGATCAGGCAGCCAGTACCCTGTTGCAAATTCAGATGATGTCAATGAAAGCGACGGATGAAGAAATTTCGGAAGAGGAAAAGAAGAAAATTTTAGCCAAAATCAAGGACAAATACGACTCTCAACTCTCACCCTATTACGCGGCATCGCGTTTGTGGGTAGACAATGTAATCGATCCCGCAGATACAAGAACATGGATTTCAATTGGCATTGAAGCGGCCAATCAGAAAACATCTTTTGCAAGGTACAATGTGGGTGTATTGCAGACCTAATCAATTAGAATTATTAATATGTTCAATTTTATTTTAATTTAGCAACGTACGCAAAAGGCGGTCACAGATAAATAATAAACCTTATCCCATTATGAAAACTGAGCGATTATGGAACATGTCAATCTTATTAATTCTGACAGGTGCCATTATTTCCTGCGGTGAGCCTCAACAAGCGGAGGAAGAACCTGCAGACCTCACGGAAATTGAAGTAACGCAAATGGATAGTCCCGATGAAAATGGATTTCTCTATACCCTTCCCTCTCCATTGCAAATTGCTTCCATATTCAGGAGATCCGGATTGACCTTTGTTCCCAATCTGGCCAATAGTCCGAAAAATGTCTCCAACTACAACACAAAATTTATCCAGAAACTCAATTTTGGTGCCTATGCGGCTGATTTGGCCTACAGTGCACTTAATGAGCAGAATCAGGCGTGCATCGATTACGTTCAGGCCCTTTCCAGTTTGTCTGAAAGCCTGTGGATGACAAATGTCTTCAGTTCTGTTAGTATTCTGAAGCGCTTTGAAAGCAACATGGGAAACAGCGATTCTCTTGGGTATATTATTTCCGATTTCCAAATGGAACTGGATAATTACCTGGAAGAGAATGGTTTGAGCACAAACAGCTTGATCATCTTTACAGGGGCTTGGATCGAGAGTATGCACCTTGCACTTCAATCTGTTAAAGACCATCCAAACCCGGTTTTAATGAGCAGGTTGATTGAACAAAAGAAAATTTTACTTGACCTGATCGAGATTCTTGGCAAGGAAGAAAAAGATGCCGAATTGGATATTTTAATGGCAGGACTTGTCAAAATATCCGAGAATTTCTCTGCCCATGATATTGAAAGTATGTCGACCGAAGAGGATTTGGCCAAACTTTCCATGTCTCCTGAAGAGATAGCATCACTGGCAGCGGATGTGGCAGATACAAGAAAATTTATCATTAACGGTTAATTAAGAATAAGCAGTAAATCAATTCGTATGAAAAAATCAATTCTCTCGCTTCTTTTGACCCTTGTTCTTTTGATTGGAAGTGCCGAAGCGCTTCAAACGAGTTATGTTTGTCCTTCAACCGATCTGAAAAACGAGATAAAACCCTTGCTGAGCCCTGATTACAAATATGATTCGTCAAAAATTACCCGCATCAAAATCCAGGGTCAGGAAGGTAAAACCATCGAAGTGGAAGTACCACTTTTTATCGGTGAAAAATACAAGTTCATCTTTAACACTGCGGAATTGCAAAAGGACGTTGTCATTTCGGTTTACAACAAAAAGCTGGGTAAGAACAACAGGGAACTCCTTTATACCAACAAGGACCAGCGCGATGGTAAAAAGACGACTTTCGAATGGGAACCGGATAAATCGCGAACCATGTACATTAACTACGAAACGCCAAAGGATGCAGGAATTTCTGAAGGATGCGTCGTGTTTCTTTTGGGTTACAGAATTTAAGAGCTCGATTTCAAATTTAAACCCCGAGCCATCGGGGTTTTTTTTTGTCCTGAGTTTATACTTTACAGAACAAGCTTAACTTTGCCCTTCATTTTTTAATATGTCAAACATTAAAGTCACATTACCAGACGGATCGGTTAAGGAAGTCGTTTCCGGAACCAGTTCGATGGACATTGCAAAAAGCATCAGCCATGGCCTTGCCAAAAA
>DNDT01000166.1 GCA_003487525.1 Flavobacteriales bacterium | reverse complement strand
GACGGGGCATTTGAATATTCAAACCTCGCGTCTGCATCCGTGAAGCGAAACGAAGGAATATCAATCGTGCCAAATCCGAGTTCGGATAATTTTTCCATACGGTTTGACAATGAAATTGAAATAAACAAGGTTCAGATGACGGATCTCTCCGGTCATAAGGTCAAAGCACCGGTTGTTAAGCTGGAGAATGGACTGATTTTAAAGGCTAAAAAACTACCGGGCGGTATTTACATTCTAAACCTCCAAACGAACAGCGGTAATTACGGACTGAAACTGGTTAAAAATTAACTTACCTGTTATTTCGTTCCAAACAATTTTTTCAAGCTCTCCGTTACCTGAGCCGAGCCTAAAGTCCTGATGTTTTTCTCTTCCCTGGCCATCAACTTAAATAAGCCTTCAATGCTCTTTTGGGTGGCGTAATCTTCCAGATCGGGATTCACATCTTCGACCAGCGGGATTTTGTTATAGGCACTTGCCAATGGATCCCAATACTTATTTACTTCGACTGTTTTAAGTGAGGCTGAAACGATGGGTTTGAATTTCATATAAAGCTTCACGGCTGTGTGATCAACCATGTAATTGGTGGCAGCGGAATTACCCCCTGTAAGAATGGCCTTTCCATCCTGAATGTCCATCTCTTTAATGGCGTCGATAAAAATGACTGCGGCTTCTTTCGAGGCATGTTCGGCGGCCCTGTTCATGCTAACTATAAATTCATCCACCTTATTTCCCATGCCCATTTGACGCAAGCTGGATTCCATTTTTTGCGCCTCCGGAGGAAATGGAATTCGAATCATCTGATTGCCATTGAAACCGTCTTTTTTGGAAGCCGATTTCACAGAGATATTGCATGCCAATGTCAGGGTCTCCTTGAGTCCGTCAATGGTTTCATCATTGGTTAATTGAGCCTGCATCGAAAAAGTGAGAATCAGGCATATGGATAAATAGACAAACTTCATTAAGTGGGGGTTTTTAATGGCCAATGGTAGCGTTTGCAATGGTTTAAACTTTGCTCGTGGAAATTAGATAAATCATTCCTGATTGGCAAAAAATGTCCGAAAAACGGTGAGAAGTGTCACAGGTTAACGTCGAATTTGGGACTAAGTTTGAGTACCTAAAACTGAGGTTATGAAAACACGAATTTTTGCATTAGGGGCGACGGTTTTTTTAAGCCTTCCACTTTTTTCACAACCAAAACCGGAGACCATTTTTTCGACAACTTCCAACCATGTTTGTGCTATGGATCTAACGGATACGGAAAAAGCAGACCTCCTTTATATGCGGGAGGAGGAAAAGCTGGCCAGGGATGTATACTTGCTTTCATATGATCTGTACGGCATGAAAATTTTTTACAATATATCACAGAGTGAACAACGGCACATGGATTACATGAAGGACCTCCTGGAATCTTACAACATGCAGGACCCGGCTTCCGGTGAGAAAGGAGTTTTCACCAATGTGGACTTGCAAACCCTGTACAACGACCTGGCGGCGAAAAGTAAACTTTCCTTGCTCGATGCGCTAATTGCGGGTGCAACCATCGAAGACTTAGACATCAGAGATCTCGACAATTGTTTAGCTCAAACCGGGATAGACAATATTAAGTCGGTATATGATAAATTGAACTGCGCTTCGGGTAATCACATGAGGGCCTTCTCGAAACAGATTGTAAATCAAGGCGGAATGTATGTTCCTCAATATTTGTCAGATGAGAAATACCAGCAGATTATTGCAGCCCAACATGAAAAATGTGCTCAGAAATAAGTCCCGAAAAAGTATCGGATATCACAATTATAATAGGATTTGTGTTTAAAGGGAAGTTTTACGGAATGTACTGTTTTGTTTGATGAATAATTTTTATTTTGGTCGTCTAATCCAAACATCAGCAATGAAAAAGTTATTATTTATTACGACGATCTTGGTAGTGTTCGCCTCTTGTAATAAGTGGGTGGCACCGCCATTTACCAATGTTAGTGAACTATCAAAAGTCAGAAAAGGCATGACCATGACCAAGGTGAACGAGGTACTGGGCATCCAACCCTATGACATTTACACAGTGCAGGATGACGGTGGTACCGTTCTTGTTTACAATTACCGGGTTAAGGAACGAAGAATGAACATCGGAGCCCGCTGGAATTATAATCAGCGGACAAAAACCGAAAGAGGTCAAAAAGAAGGGATTGACTGGTACGGTGAAGCATCTCGAGTTTATATCCTTTTCGAGGATGACAAGGTGGCATCGCTGATTACGGATCACGGAAGAGAAGATGCCGAGATCTTAATGGTTACCAGCAACAACCTTCAACTCATCTCAAAAGACGATCTTGTCAGTTTGAAGTATTCAGGTCGCGAGGTTCTCGTAATGGGTGACGATGGAACAGTAACTGCCGTTAATTTACCGGATGGTCAGAATAACAGCAAGTCCGTATTGTTTACCTTGAGCAAGGAGAACAAGAAGGGTGTCTTTAAATCCAAAATCGAAGAGGATGAAAAGAAAAAAGGAATTATCAAATATGCAGTGTTAGGTGTTGCTGCAATAGCCGTTCTTATCATTCTTCTAACGAGCGGGTAGACCAAGTATATTATTCGAATGAAGGAGAGACATTGTGTTTCTCCTTTTTTTTTATCGCTTGATGAAAATAAACTCACCGCCCTCGTCTCCCGTGTTCTGAATGGTCCCGTATTGAGGAGTATTTGTACTGTTGTTCATGACG
>DNDT01000400.1 GCA_003487525.1 Flavobacteriales bacterium | reverse complement strand
CGGAACGTCACTCGGCTTGTCTGTCAAGGGGTATAAGTCCATGGTCGAAATGCAATTCGCCGATTTTGTTTCGGAAGGCTTCAATCAAATTGTGAACAATCTGGCAAAGGTTCATTACAGGTGGGGACAAAATGCGGATGTGGTCATTCGTATGCCGGCCGGTGCCGGCGTTGCTGCCGGACCTTTTCATTCGCAGAGCAACGAAGCCTGGTTTACCAAGGTTCCGGGATTAAAAGTTGTTTATCCCGCTTTCCCTGAAGATGCCAAGGGGCTTCTCCTTCGTGCATTTGAAGATCCAAACCCCGTGATGTTCTTTGAGCACAAGGCCATGTACAGAAGTGTGAAAGGACAGGTTCCAAAAGGATATTACACAACCGAATTCGGCAAGGCGAGACTGGTAAACAAAGGAGATGATGTCAGCATTATCACCTACGGAATGGGCGTTCACTGGGCGCTGAACTTCATCGAAAACAACCCTTCCTGTTCCATTGACCTTCTCGATCTTAGAAGCCTGGCACCAATGGATACCGAATCCATTTATAACAGTGTCAGAAAAACCGGCCGNNTTGCTTTGAATTTCTGGACGCACCGGTAAAAAGGCTGGCTTCTTTGGATACACCGGTACCTTTTACGAGCAATCTGGAGAACGCCTTTCTTCCCGCTTCCGGATTAAGTGACGCCCTGAATGGCCTGCTGGAATATTAATGTTCTTTCAGCAAGGATTTGAGACGTTCAAGAGCGAGCTGGTTTTTATCGATGTAAAGGGACTCTTTAATTTGTTTTTTCTCACTGGCTGTCAGATGCCAACTAAGGGATATTTGTCTGGTCGGATCATTCATTAAGGTAAAATAAACCACGTCAATTTTGCCATTGAACCAGCTACTGGCATACTGAAGCAATTGATCCTGTTCAAAGGTCTGTACGTTTGTCCAGTTGCTGTAAAAGTTATCGAGAGGGGAGGTCAGATTTTTCATCAGAGAACGGGTTGTTCGGCCTTTTGCTTCGTATCTGTTTGTCTTGTCCCTCAGCTGAAGCAATACGACCCCGCTGGTATTCTCGGATATCCATTCTCTGAAAGAATACAGGTATTTCAGCCCCGTTGTGACACCGTAATTGTCCCTTATTCCTGCATCCATGACACTGATTTCCGGTTCACTCGGTAAATTCACCGCAGGTAAAATGTACGGAAAGGTCGCGTTCATTCTTAAAATGGATGAATACCGGATGTTATCCGCATTTTGTTCCGCGAAAAATCGTCTGAATTCAATGTTTTCAATGACCGGATTATTTTGAACATTTTCCGAAGGAAGGTTGTCCATCATGTAAGACATGTCCTGGGCAGATACAATGAGCCTCCTGCCGTCATTTATGATGGTGGGGGCAAAGATGATCATTGGCACATCGGAATTGAACTCGGGTTCCCTGTAGTCCTTAAGCCTTTTTTCAAACAGGTGTGATACGTTTTGGTTCAGGGTTTTTTCAAATGCGTACGCACGGTCTTTGTAATAGCGATAATCGCCGTCATCGAATTTCTGAAACTTATAAAACAAGTCACTGGTTACCAGGTTAAGCGTTATGGGATTAAGTAAGTCCCGTGAAATGTTTTCCGACAAGGTGTTGATTTCATTTTGGAAATCAACCGGTTGTAATTGATTCAAATACAGCTCCCGCACGTATGAAGCACCGAGCATCCCACCGGATGAGCCGGTGATCAAATGAAGGTGTTTCATCAGGTCTCCGTTTAGCTCTTCGTCAATTCGGAGCATGCTGAGTGTCGTCCACATCATGGACCTTAAACCACCACCCGATGCATTGATGATGATAAGCTTCCGCTTATTCTTTTTATCATGCCCTAATTTGTTTTTCCAGTTTTCAAGAATCTGAATTCCCTTGTTAAAATCTTCTTCTTTGATGTACTTGTCGCGAGCGACTTCGTGCAGAAATTCTTCCTGATAATTGGCCTTCATTCCATTGTAATCAAGACCGTAAGCGTCATTTGTGTAGCTAATCCATTCGTTTTTAGACGCATAATGAAGCGCAACAAATAAAATAACCAGTATGGTCAGGGCCCATCCTTTCAACCAGGAATGAACGGCCGAAGTGAGCATTATTATGATTGAGAATAACAGGAAGATGCTGGCTCCGGCTGGGATGCTGAAAAAGGAATAGTCCTTAAACCATCCTATGAGTAAAATTGAAATGACACAGATGATTTCAAAGAAAGAGGCATTGAGGTGATTTTGCGAAAACACTTTCTGAAGTGTGTCTGTCTGATAATGCTCACTGGACCTTGCCAGCGAGATTTTAAAAGGATTTGACAGATATGTTTCAATACGCCAGGTGGAATGCCTGTTCAGGAGTTTGTCCCATCTGCCCGGACGGTGAATAAAATCACTTACGGTTGTTTTACTCCGTTTGTATTTGCGTTTTCCGGCTCCCGGAAAGCTCAGTACGCTTTTATTGGTGCCCAGGAAATAGATAATTGAAACGATGAAAAATATCAGGTTACCGGCCAGGAAACTAAAAACGTTCAAGAAAACAACCGAAACAGGTTCGAGTTCAACGTTGACCTGATAATCGACCATGTTCCACAGATAAATAATGGTAAAAAGCCATGGTATGAGGCTGTTGTTGTAACAGAATTTTAGAAAGGGGCGGGCAAGCGTGGCGATAAACGGAAACCGGAATCCTATAATGATGTACGAAGAGATATTGTAGGACATGATGAAAATTCCGCAGCTGAATCCCAAAACAAGGTGCGATAATTCATTGACCGAACCGAGGTATTCGGGGTATAGAAAAAGGTGAGGAATTCCGTATTTAACCGCCATGTTCCGCGAAACATAAGCGAAAAGAACGGCCCAGAAAATAAGAATTCCCTGACTTTTTTTCAGCTGAATCCAAAACAGCTGGAAAGGAAAGAAAAAGATAAATCTCGAAAGAGTTTCCCTAAAAGTTACCGCCATATCTCACTTCACTGTCGTCTAAAGATAGAACGAAATGACCAATAAGTAAGTTGCCTGTTCAGATCTTCGATTCCGTGATTTTCAAAATATTCTCTTCAATTTTCTGTGCCCGGGCCAGAACTTTTTCTCCTTGAGAAACAATCTTCTTTGCAAAGGCTTTATCCTCAAGGCCGGCGGCATTTATTTTAACATTCAGGAATGCCCCCATCACGGCGGTACGTGCACACAGACCGCCGACAGCCGCATCTGTTACCGAATTTGGATTCCCGATCTCGGTCATTTTTTCAATGATTATCAGGCTGTCCAAAGCCAAGGTCATTACCTCGTATGGTACGTTAATCGCGTGTTTTGTTGCTTCTTCTATGGCCGCTTTGCGCTGTTTTATTTCTTCCTCACTAGATTTTGGGAGACCGAAGGCTTCCATGATTTGATTAAAGGCTTCGGTATCCTGATCCACCTTTGCCAGGAGTTTCTTTTGCAATTCCATTCCCTTGACCGCCCAGGAAGAAAATTCTTCCCACCGGTCGTCCCAGCCTCTCTTGTGTGCACTTAAATTGGCCACCATGGTACCCAGGGAAATTCCCAGTGCACCGACATAGGCCGCAACAGAACCACCACCCGGAGCGGGTGACTCGGCCGAGGTCTCAACCGCAAAATCGGTAAGTTTCATGTTGACAAGTGGATTTTGGTCTCCTTTATCCAACATGTATTCAATGATTTTCTCTTCGGGGTTAAACGGTCCCAGGTCATCCAGACCCAGGGATTTCACGGCGATTTTTATTTTCTCCTTTTCACTTATGCCCAGAGAGCGTTCCTGCTTGATCAAGAAGTAGTCGGCGGCATCCAGCATGGCCTGTAGGGGAACCAGGCCGACGATTTCAGATCCTGTAACCCGGATGCCTCTTTCAAGTGCACTCTTGCACGCTTCATCAAAAGCGATGTGCATGGGGGTAATGCTGATGTTCGTCAGGTTTAGTGACAGTTGTGCGATGCCGTATTCTTCGATGTACCAGCCGATTCCCTTGACGGATTTTAATTTACCCGGTTCCCTGACAGGTTCACCGTTTTTATCCGTTATTATTTTTCCGGTCAGTGGATTTCCTTCTCGCTTGACCCGTCCGGCTTCTCTCAGATCAAATGCAATTGAATTGGCCCTTCGGGAAGATGTTGTGTTCAGGTTTACGTTGTAGGCAATGAGAAAATCTCTTGCCCCAACCGCGGTAACGCCGGTTTTTTGGACAGAAGCATTGAATTTATCCGGGCCAAAATCCGGCTTCCATTTTGCCTCGCTGATTTTCGACAGACCCTCATATTCTCCGCTTCGGCAATATGCCAGGTTCTTTCTTTCCGCAATTTTTGCCGCATTTTCGTACAAGTAGACGGGAATGTTTAATTCCTTTCCGACGCGCTCTCCCAATTTCTGAGCATAACCTGCTGTTTCTTCCATACTGATATTGGCAATTGGAACAAGGGGACAGACATCGGTCGCTCCCATTCTGGGGTGTTCGCCCTTATGTTTGCGCATGTCAATTAATTCGGACGCTTTTTTTATCAAGCGGTACGCCGCTTCGATAACCGCATCCGGTTCACCCACAAAGGTTTTTACGGTTCTGTTTGTAGCGCGACCGGGATCGATATCCAGCAGTTTCACCCCTTCTACCGTTTCTGCCGTGTGTGCTATTTCATTTATTATAGACATATCTCGTCCCTCACTAATGTTTGGGACACATTCAATTAACTGCCTCATTTTCATCTAATTAAAACTATTTATCAATGCTGTTATCTTATCAATTTCCTCGGGTTCAAACCAATGTATATCATCGTACCTGCGATACCAGGTTAGTTGTCTCTTGGCATACCTTCGGGTATTTACCTTAATTTTTTCAACCGCTTCACTCAAACTCAATTCTCCGTCAAAATACCGGAATAATTCGCGATATCCCACGGTCATAAGCGCATTTTTACCCTTGTGTGAAAGCAGATTTTTGGCTTCTTCCAGCAGGCCGGCTGCCATCATTTCATCGACCCGCTCGTTTATTCGCCTGTGCAACTCACTGCGGTCGGAGTTTAGTCCGATTTTCAGAATGTCAAAAGGTCTGTTTGCTTTTTCGGATATCTTAAGCTTGGAAAATGGCTTGTTGCTCAGCAGGCAAACTTCAATGGCGCGGATTATCCGGATGTGATTCCGAAGGTCGATGCTGTGATAGGTCTCCTGGTCCAGTTCAAAGAGTTTTTTTTGCAATACGTCAATTCCGTCTTTTTCAAAAATGGCATTCAGCTCTTTGCGCAACTCCGGATCCGAAGCGGGGATGTCATTGTCGAGACCGTGCCAGATCGCATGCTGATAAAGGCCGCTGCCACCCACAACAATTATTTTTTGGTTCTTTTTGAAAAGCTCTCGAGTTTTTATCAGCACGTCTTTCTCGAAATCGGAGACATTGTAATCTTCTTCGATCGATTTGGAATTGATAAAATGATGAGGGACAACCGAAAGCTGCTCGGAATCGGGTTTTGCCGTTCCAATGTTCAACTCCCTGTAAAACTGTCTAGAATCTGCGCTGATTATTTCACAGTTGTACTGTTTGGCCAGATTGATTGACAAGGAAGTTTTTCCCACCGCAGTCGGACCCAAAATAAAAATGAGCAGGTTATTATTTGAGGGCTTCATCAACAGGGTTCAATCCAAGTTTCCGGCCTTCAGAAATCATCAATTTAAAGGCTTCTTCGTGGTTGTTCGTTATTTCACCTTCAAGTATGGCCTCGCGAATGGTGTTTTTAATCAAACCGACTTCTTTGCACGGTTCCAGGTTAAAAGCTTCCATAATCATTTGTCCGGTAACCGGGGGCTGCCAGCTTTTTAAATGGTCTTTCTCTTCAACTTCCTTGAGTTTCTTTTTAACCTTTTTGAAATTGTCGGCATATCGCTTTTGCTTGTCTTTGTTCTGCGTGGTAATATCCGCCTGGCAAAGAATCATGAGGTCATCCACATCGTCGCCCCCTTCAAAAAGCAGTCTCCTTATAGCTGAATCCGTTACTGTTTCCTTGACCAGGGCAATGGGGCGGAGGTGAAGCCGGACCATTTTCTGAACGTACTTCATTTTTTGATCGAGCGGCAGCTTTAGTTTTCTGAATATTTCGGGCACCATTTTTGCGCCAAGATCTTCATGACCGTGAAAGGTCCAGCCTGTTTTATGATCAAATCGCTTTGTCGGTGGCTTCGCTATGTCGTGAAGGATGGCTGACCATCTCAACCAGAGGTCGTCCGTATTTTCTGAGATGTTGTCGAGGACCTGTAAGGTATGAAGAAAATTGTCCTTATGCGCCTTTCCGTTTATTACCTCAACCCCGCTCAGCGCGACCATTTCCGGAAAGATAATTCCGAGGATTCCGGTTTCGTGCAACATGTTCAGACCTCTCGAAGGAGTTTTGGTAAGTATGATTTTATTTAACTCGTCAATGATCCGCTCCTTTGAAACAATTTCAATGCGCGATGCGTTTTTGGAGATAGCCTGATACGAATCGGATTCTATGGTGAAATTCAGTTGAGAAGCAAAACGAATGGCCCGCATCATGCGCAAGGGGTCGTCGGAATAGGTTTTGCCGGGATCCAAAATGGTTTTGATCTCCTTGTATTCTATCGATAGAATGCCACCATGTGGATCGATCAGCGAGCCAAAGTCAGCCGAATTCAAGCTAAAAGCCATGCTGTTGATCGTGAAATCCCTGCGATCCTGATCGTCTTTAAGACTGCCTTCTTCAACGATTGGATTGCGGCTGTTTCTGCGATAAGACTCTTTTCGTGCTCCGACAAATTCTATCTGGTAGTCCCCGTATTTTATCAATGCGGTACCAAAATTTTTATATTCCGTAACACCGACATTATCTCCCAGTTTTTGAGCGACGAGCCTGGCGAAATCTATTCCTTTTCCCAGTGTTACGATGTCTATGTCCTTGCTCGGGCGTTTTAACAATACGTCTCTCACGAATCCTCCGACAACGAAGGTCTTTTGATCCAGTTCCTGAGCAGTTTGGGCTATCAGGTCAAAAACCGGATCCTGAAGGATTGTTTTGTAGTTTGTCATTGTCGGGCAAAAATAGCCAATGACAAAGGTATGGACAATACGCAAACAACTTCAATTACCGGAAAATGCATTTGTTATGCTGTACTGCGACCAAATTGTCTGATTAAAACAAATAAGGCCAGGGTTGCCGCAAGAAAGCAGAGAAGCGGTGGTACACCGAAGGCGGATGGAATGGTTCCAAGTAAGGTACCCACAGCTCCAACCGTAAGTGCGTAAGGCATTTGTGTTCGCACGTGTTCTATGTGATCGCAGGACGAAGCCAGTGAGCTCAAAATTGTGGTGTCGGATATTGGTGAACAATGATCACCAAGCACGGAGCCGGCCAAAACAGAAGAAACAGTATTGTAAAAAATTAACATCGAAGCTGAATAATCCAACCCGCTTTCCTGACAAATGGTCCATGACAACGGCAACATCAATGGATAGAGTATTGCCATGCTGCCCCAGGAGGATCCGGTTGAAAACGAAACAAGTCCGGCCAAGACAAAGATGGCAGCAGGAAACAGGTAAGGGGTCATATTTCCAGATATTAACTCGGTTAAAAAATCAGCTGTGTGCAGGTCTTCCGTTACATTGGACAAAGACCATGCAAGGACCAATATGATCATAGCGGTGAGCATGGTCTTGAATCCATTTATTACGCTGCCGATTGCCTGTTGAAGGTTCAGCAGTTTTTGGCCGAGTGAAAGCAGGATAGCCGTTACCAATCCCAAAATACTTGACCACAATAATGCTTTGTATGCATCGGCCTGACCGATTGTGTCCGATAGTTTGCCAAAAAAACCTGAATCGGGATTGGCCCAAATCGAATCGTCCCATCCTGTCTGTATCAAACCGAAAATGGTACAAAAAATAATGACCAGCACCGGTATGACGGCGTTGAACCACCGTACCGGGATTTTTTCGTCGGGTTCAAAATCGCGCATTTCATTCTCGCTCACATTGATGTGTTGTTCAGCCGAATTCACCTCACTTTCAATCACCGCAGTTTCGGCACCGTACATCGGTCCGAAATCTTTTTTCATATAAATGAGCATTGCAATAAATATCAAGGTCAATAGCGGGTAAAAGGAAAATTGAAGAGAATAGAGGAAGACCTCGTAAACGTTTTGATTGATTCCGTCTATCGCGCTTATCCCATCTTCAATGTAACCGAGTTCCGCTCCTATCCATGTTGTCACAAATGCTATCGCCGCTATTGGAGCGGCAGTTGAATCGACAATATAGCTCAGTTTGGCCCTGGAAATTCTTAGCCTGTCGGTGATGGGTCTCATGGTATTTCCCACAATCAGGGTGTTGGCATAATCATCAAAGAATATCAAAACACCCAGCAACCAGGTAACAAACTGGCCGGAACGCCTGCTTTTCGCATAGTTGGATAACACGGCAACAACACCGTTCATGCCTCCGTTCTTGGAAATCACGTGAACACAGGCACCGATAAGCATTGAAAAAACGATCACCGATAAATGGCCTGTGTTGTTCAGCGCATTCAGCACGTATCGATCCATGAGTGAAAACAAGGCGGTAAACGGGCTGGCCCATCCATCCATGTAGACTGCCGGAATAAAGGCACCCAGATAAATACCTATAAAAAGAGAGGAAATCACTTCCCTGAAAATGAGTGCAAGGGCTATGGCAATGAGCGGAGGAAGTATGGAGAGCCAAATTGGAATTACCCTGATTCTCTTTTCAAACAATACATCGTTATTTCGTTTTATTACCAGAAGATCATCCGAACCAAAGGTGTGTTTTATTACCAGGTCACCGTTTTCCGATTCGCAGTTGATACGCTTGCCATTCACAAAGACCTGTTCGTTCGATTGGCTGCCTTCCAGGATTATTTCAGCTTCGATTCCCTCCATGTAAAA
>DNDT01000406.1 GCA_003487525.1 Flavobacteriales bacterium | reverse complement strand
GATACCATAGGCGGTTCTGCCATACACTCTAAAACTATCGGAAAAGCAGCGATTTTTTTGGTGATGTTCGCGGTATTTTCTTCGACCTCATCCTGGGACTGGTTGATGTCCATCGATGTTCACTGGTTCAGCACACTTTATGGTTGGTATGTATTCTCCGGCATGTGGGTAACGGGATTAATCGTAACCTTAATCTTAATTGTCTGGCTGAAAAACAAAGGGTTACTGCCACAGGTTAACGACAGTCACATTCACGACGTTGCCAAGTGGATGTTTGCCATCAGCTTCCTTTGGTCATACCTGTGGTTTTCACAGTTTATGCTGATTTGGTACGCAAATATTCCCGAGGAGGTAATTTACTTCATTACCCGTATTGAACATTACCCGCTCATGTTCTTTGGCATGTTCTTTGTAAACTTATTGTTCCCGATGGTTATCCTGATGTCCAGGGATGCCAAGCGAAACGTGATTTTCTTCCTGCCGGTTGCCCTGATCATTTTTGTCGGTCACTACTTTGACGTGTACTGTCTTATTGTTCCCGGTACCATGGGAGAACACTGGCATTTTGGAATGATGGAAATAGGAATGTTTATCGGATTTTTGGGTCTGTTTGTTTTTAGCGTCCTTACCAATTTGAGCAAGGCGCCATTGATGGTTCAACAACATCCATTCCTGGACGAATCTATTCACCACAACTTATAATTAAGAGCGATTGATATGATGACCTTTTTGACAATTGTAGCCGTATTCTTAGTTCTGTTTGTTATAGGACAGGTATTGGGAGTTTTTGAACTTTCGGCAAAACTCAGGGGACGAAACGTATATGACGTAACAGAGAAAGAAAGTAAGGTTCAGTCTGTGATGATGTTGGTATTCTTAGCCGCGTATTTCACGTTTATCCTTTGGCAGGTAAATAAATGGGGCGGATCGACACTTCCCGTGCCCGCATCCTTGCACGGAGTTACCACCGATACACTGCTGTCCATTACCTGGTGGATCATCATACCCATGTTCGTTCTGACGCACATTCTCCTGTTTTATTTTGCATTTAAATACGTATACAACAAAAACAGGAGAGCCGAATATTTTGCGCACAGCAATAAACTAGAATTAATCTGGACAGCTGTTCCGACCATTGTTTTAACCATCCTTATTCTATACGGACTAAATACGTGGAACAGTATTACCACTCCATTAACCGATGACGTCGACCACATTAAAATGGAATTGTATGCCAAGCAGTTTGACTGGACTGCCAGGTACAGTGGGGCGGATAACAAATTGGGATCGGCAGATGTTCATTTGATCGATGCGACAAATCCGGTGGGACTGGACGTACGGGATGAAAACGGAAACGACGACATTATTGTTAAGGGAGAGTTTCATTTGCCTGTCAACGTACCTGTTCAATTCAACTTCAGATCACAGGACGTGATTCACAGTGCGTACATGCCTCATTTCAGGGCACAAATGAACTGTGTTCCGGGCATGACGACAAAATTCAAATTCACTCCGACCATTACAACGGCCGAAATGAAACAAATAACAAAGAATCCGGATTTTAACTACGTGCTTCTTTGCAACAAGATTTGTGGTGCTGCCCATTACAATATGCAGATGGCCATTATTGTCGAAAGCCAGGAAGATTTTGACAAGTGGTTGGCCGGTCAGAAACCATTTAAGGCTGAGGAAGCTCCGGCCATGGAAGTTGAAAAGACGGTTGTAGAAGATACGGCGGTTGAAGCGGTTGAGCAAGTTGAAGCTGATAAAGCAGAAATTTAATAAGGATCAAAGGGATTAATTACTAGAGGATATGTCAGGTAACCATCACCATCACGAAGAGGATTTTATTTTTAAGTACATTTTCAGTCAGGACCACAAAATGATTGCCAAGCAATTCCTGATCACAGGTGGACTTATGGGATTCGTCGGAATCATCATGTCTGTGATTTTCAGATTGCAACTGGGCTGGCAGGGAGAGCCGTTCCCGTTTCTTGAATCATTTATGGGAGACTGGGCACCGAACGGTGTTCTCGATCCTGACAAGTACCTTGCGCTGGTAACCCTGCATGGAACCATCATGGTATTCTTCCTCTTGACCGCAGGATTAAGCGGAACTTTCAGCAACCTGTTGATACCCCTTCAGATCGGTGCACGAGATATGGCATCGGGATTTCTGAACATGCTTTCGTACTGGTTCTTCTTTATGTCCAGTATGGTTATGATTTCTTCCATTTTTGTCGAAGGCGGACCTGCCTCTGCAGGATGGACCATTTACCCGCCATTGAGTGCCTTACCACAGGCAATTCCGGGTTCGGGACTTGGAATGACCCTTTGGCTTACGTCAATGGCCTTGTTTATTGTAGGTTCCTTGCTGGGAAGCTTGAATTACATCGTTACGATCATGAACCTCCGTACAAAGGGAATGTCCATGACCAGGATGCCACTTACCATCTGGGCCTTTTTAATCACGGCCATTTTGGGAGTCTTGTCTTTCCCCGTTCTCCTTTCAGCTGCCCTGTTGTTGATTTTTGACAGAAGTTTTGGCACAAGTTTTTACCTCTCTGATATTTTTATCGGGGGTAAGGTATTGGAGTACGATGGAGGAAGTCCGATCTTATTCGAACACCTGTTTTGGTTCCTGGGTCACCCTGAAGTTTACATTATTCTTCTACCTGCCCTTGGTCTGTCATCCGAAATTATTTCGACCAATTCACGCAAACCCATATTTGGATACCGCGCAATGATCGGCTCAATGCTTGCCATTGCCTTGCTTTCTTTCCTTGTTTGGGGACACCATATGTTTGTTACGGGAATGAATCCGTTCCTCGGGGCTGTATTTACGTTTACGACCTTACTGGTAGCCATACCTTCAGCGGTAAAAGTGTTTAATTACCTGACCACCCTTTGGAAAGGAAACATTGTTTACACACCGGCCATGCTCTTTAGCATCGGTCTTGTTTCCACTTTCATTACAGGTGGATTGACGGGAATTATTCTTGGAGACAGCGCCCTGGATATCAACGTACACGACACGTATTTTGTGGTGGGACACTTTCATATCGTAATGGGTCTTTCGGCGGCATTTGGTATGATTGCGGGGGTTTACCACTGGTTCCCCAAAATGTTCGGACGAATGATGAACAACAAACTGGGGTATGCGCATTTCTGGACCACCATTGTTTCGGCATACGGTGTGTTTTTCCCGATGCATTTCCTTGGATTGGCCGGAATACCCAGAAGGTATTACACCAATTCCAATTTCCCGCTGTTCGACGACTTCATAGACATGAATCAAATGATATCGGTATTCGCAATTCTCGCGTTTCTGGCACAACTGATTTTTGCCTACAACTTCTTCTACAGTATTTTCAAAGGGCAGCGCGCTCCTCAAAATCCATGGAGATCTAACACCCTTGACTGGACAACTCCGGTAGAACACCTTCACGGAAACTGGCCCGGCGAAATTCCCGAAGTTCACCGATGGCCATATGATTACAGCAAACCGGGTGCGGAAGAAGACTTCATTCCGCAAACCGTTCCGCTTGCGGAAGGCGAGTTTGACGAAGGACATACCGAAGACGAGCATTAGAAATTTCCATCGGACATATGTTCGCGTTGTGCGCTCCTGTTTTGCTAAATTTGTTGGGCACGACTTGTGAATAATATGAACGACAACCTGGAACCTTCGTCAAAAAATCTTTCTTTCGAGGACATCGAAATTGAAAAGGTACTGCGACCCCTTACCTTTAGTGATTTCGCCGGTCAGGGCAGGGTGACGGATAACCTCAAGGTTTTTGTCGAGGCAGCTAAAAAAAGAGGGGAGGCGCTTGACCATGTCTTGTTGCACGGACCGCCCGGTCTGGGAAAAACGACCCTGGCAAACATTCTGGCGAACGAATTAAACGTCGGTATCAAAACCACTTCGGGCCCGGTACTCGATAAACCGGCCGATCTTGCCGGTCTGCTCACCAATCTGGAAGAGGGAGATGTGCTGTTCATTGATGAAATTCACCGGTTAAGCCCGGTTATAGAAGAATACCTCTACAGTGCCATGGAAGATTTTCGCATTGACATCATGATTGATGCGGGACCAAATGCCAGAAGCGTACAGATAAGTCTTAATCCGTTCACCTTGCTCGGTGCGACCACAAGAGCGGGTTTGCTGACATCTCCCCTTCGGGCCAGATTCGGCATCAATTCCCGTCTTGAATACTACGACACAGCAGTGCTTTCCGGAATCGTCAAACGCTCATCCGGAATACTCAAAATTGCAATCAACGACGATGCGGCCATTGAAATAGCGCGCAGGAGCAGGGGAACTCCGAGAATTTGCAATTCACTTCTGAGAAGGGTGCGGGATTTCGCACAAGTGAAAGGTGACGGACAAATTGATATTGAAATCACCAATCATGCATTGGAAGCTTTAAATGTGGACAAGCACGGACTGGATGAAATGGACAATAAAATCCTGTCGACCATCATCGATAAATTCAAGGGCGGACCGGTAGGAATTACCACCATATCCACCGCAGTAGGTGAACAGGCAGGAACCATCGAAGAAGTCTACGAACCATTTCTTGTCAAGGAAGGGTATATTATGCGTACACCGAGGGGAAGGGAAGCCACGGACCTGGCGTACAAGCACCTGGGCCGCGCACCCAAAGCTGGCAATGCCACCTTATTTGACTGAATATTTTGTCGTCTGACCTACAGCAAATTTCAACATCCATTAAAAGCAAGGCCCTAGAACTGGGATTTGATTTTGTCGGATTTTCGAAATCGGAGAAACTGTATTCGGAAGAAGGAAAACTTCGTCAATGGCTTGATGCGGGTTATCAGGGCAGCATGACCTACCTTGAAAATCATTTTGAGAAAAGACTGGATCCTTCTTTGCTCATGCCGGAAACCAGGTCGGTTATCTCGCTGATGTACAATTATTACCCTGAAAAAGAACTAAGTCGTTCGAGTTTCAAACTTGCCAAATACGCGTATGGAAAGGATTACCACAACGTCATCAAGAAAAGGCTGAAAGGACTTACTTCAATGCTTGAAAGTCTCTGGGACCATGTTTCGTACCGCGTTTTTGTGGACAGCGCTCCGGTAATGGAAAGGCAGTGGGCCGCTCAAAGCGGTCTTGGATGGATCGGTAAGAATACCTTGTTAATCAATAAGGAAAAAGGTTCATTTTTCTTTTTGGCAGAAATATTGATTGACAAGGAATTGGCCTATGATGGCCCGATAAAAGATCATTGCGGCAGTTGTACAGCCTGTCTCGATGCCTGCCCGACCGATGCATTTGAGGGCCCCAATGTCCTGAATGCCTCAAAATGCATTTCTTACCAAACCATCGAGCTGAAAGATGCCGTCATAGATTCTTCCTTCAAGGGTAAGTTTGATGACTGGATGTTTGGCTGTGATATTTGCCAGGATGTCTGTCCATGGAACCGGTTTTCGACACCTCACAAGGAATCAAAATTTGAACCGTCAAATGAATTGAAAGAAATGAATGATCAGGACTGGAAGAAACTGTCAGAGAAAAAGTTTACGGAACTATTTCAGGGAAGTGCTGTTCAGCGAACAAAATACAAAGGACTTAGGCGAAATATTGATTTCCTGGAGGAAAACTAAACGTGAAACACTTCCTTAAAAATGTCTTGATATTGCACACCAAAGGTGGCAAGACACCAAACTTGCAGAAGCATAACTTCCTCATGTTTAAGCATTGAAATCATTTTCGTTAATTCCTTTTTGAAGAGTTTACGGTCAAAACTGACCTTTAAAAGGATCTGCTTACAAAATTCTAACATGCGCTTTGGACTGGCCAATGAAGATATGTAAAATTGACGAAAAAATCAAGAAAAAAATAACTCAGACAAGAAGTCCATCCTTCAT
>DNDT01000412.1 GCA_003487525.1 Flavobacteriales bacterium | reverse complement strand
GGTTACTTGCTTATTGGGTTATTGGGTTATTGGGTTATTTGGTTATTGGGTCAACCACTATTAGGGACGTACAGAGACCAGAGATCAAAGATCAAAGATCAAAGATCAGAGATCAACTTAACCTTTTACCCTATTCATAAACATATGCCCCAAGATCATCCCCGGCATTGCGTACCTTTTCATCGAGGTCTTTTTGGGTGAAATTGTTCAGGGTATCGCCCGCATATCCCGCATTGATGGCATCCGATACCGGCAGTAAATGAAAATCTCCACTATACGGGCTTACAAATATGTCGGAAGTTTCCGTATGAAAAATGGTCTCCCTGTATTTGCCGTGCTGGGTTACGTCCATGTTTGTTTTGACAAGGGTATTCTGCATGGTGAAGTTGATTTTTTTACCGGGTTCAACTTCTTCTTCGATGTTAAATTCGCTTTCCTTGTCTCCGTAAATGACACAATTTACAAACCCAACACGCATTGAATCTTCCCGGTATTTATTGATTTCAAAATCCTGATACAGATGAGTCAGAAATACGGCCGGAGAACTTCGGGGATCATCCCGGTAGTAGTTTGCAAACGTGCAATTGTTGAAATCGTATTCACCGCCTCCGGCAACAAACAAGTTGCTTTCGCCCGCATCGCTTACGAGCAGATTGTTTCCCTGGATTCTAAAATTTGTGGCGTACAGACCTACAAACTTCGAGTTTTCAATTTTGGTATTGTTAAGGGTCAAGCGATTTGGAGAATTTTCCTGCTTAAACCCGATAAAGGGATTGTATTCGGCCTGAATACCGATAAACGCATTTTTGATGATGGCATAGTTGAAGTTGATGGGGTCGTTTCCGTCGTTAATCCAAATGCGATCCCAGGAACCGGATATGTCCTTGTATTCGTCCAGGCGATCTCCCTGAAAAACCACGGGCTCGTCTATGGTGCCGTTTACCTTTAAATCTCCATACCGGTATACCCACAATCCCGAATTGGCATGAAAATAGATTTGCGTTCCCGCTTCAATGGTGAGTCGTTGGTTCGAGTCCACAACCGCGTAATCGTAAATGACGATGGGAAGGTCTTTTGTCCAGGTAGTGTCGTGGCCGTTGTTAATTCTACGGAAAGGCGGAAGTCCTTTCGTGAATTTATCGGGAACGATGAAATGGGCATTCTGACCATAAGCCAGCAAAAGCACTTCCTGTACATTTCCATTGGTGACAAATTCAATGTGACCTTCGATCAGAAATGGAAGATTTGGGGCAGACGGATCAATGGTTACGTCAATAAAAATGTACAGACTGTCTTTACCGGGAAGAAATACATTGGTCACCGTCGAACCCGGTCTCCCGTCGACGTTCATTCTGAAAAATGCCTGCTGATCTCCCGTAATCTTAATGCTGCTGATGTTCACGGCCTGGTTACTCGGGTTATAGACTCTTAAACTATGCGTTGTTGAACCTACAGTCGTAAAAATGGTGTCAAAATGCACGACCAGATCAGAAAAATATAGTTTAACCGAAGAGTCGGTCGAAATACTGTCCACTTCCTTGCGACACGTAAGAAATACACTTGAAATGAGGATGAGGACAAATAGCTTTTTGAGCATGTGACAAATATACAGATTCAAATACGCCCGAATCAACAGAATATTGCATCAATTGAAATCCTTGATACATTTAATGCGTGAATAAAACCAGAGTCCTTGTCCCGACCAAAGACGGAAGCAGTACCATTCTGGATCCCGAAACCGGCGATCACTACCATTCCATGCATGGAGCCGAGCAGGAAGCGAGACACGTGTTTATCGAAATGGGTCTGAAAAACTGTCTTAAAAAAAAGAAAGAAATTCAACTACTCGAAGTTGGGTTTGGGACTGGTCTGAATGCCATCCTGAGCCTGGAACACGCTTCCGCTCAGTCTAATGTCAATGTCATTTATACCGGGCTTGAGCCGTATCCTCTGGAAAAATCCCTTTACAATAACCTGTTTTTCAACGTCTTGAAACATCCTGATCTTCGGGATATTTTTCTTGGAATGCACCAATCCGAATTCAATCTTAAAATGCGTTTAATGCCGTCTTTTCAGTTTGAAAAGAAACAAGTCAAACTCATGGACTATCCTACACACGGGAAATTTGATCTCATTTACTACGATGCATTTGGCCCTTCATATCAGCCTGAAATGTGGGGACCTGAAGCGGTTGAACATGTATGTTCGCTCATGAAACCAAATGCGTGTTTGGTCACTTACTGCGCACAGGGATCATTTCGCAGGACTCTGGAGTCAGTTGGATTAAACGTGGAACGACTTAAAGGCCCCCCGGGAAAAAGGGAAATGATACGAGCTACTCGGCGATAAAAATGCATCAAATTGCGTCTGTCGCGCATTCAAAAAGAAACAGAGGGATGCAATGAATTAAATTAGTTTAGCAAGCTGATAAATATTCGATATTTTTGATAGAGTGAGTAGAACGAAGATTTTAGGGCCTTCGTCGAAAACTTGCCACAATGAGAAACTCTCGGGCATTTTGGCCGTTTATGAGATTTTGGGATCATGAAACATAACTACCTGGCATTCTTAGTTGTATTTGGAATCTTTTTGTTCCTTCATCCAGGATTGAGTTTTGGACAATGCCCCCAGTTTTTTGAAGATGCCGGAAATGGAAACATACTAAGCGCCAATCCTCATTACATCGGATGTGGGGGCACGAATTATACCATAAATGTTGCTTCAACCACTCCCCTGGGGCCATATACCATCGTTTGGGGTGATGGTTCGCCCAATTCGACGGGTAGCAGTTTGGGTTCATTGGTTGCCGTTCCCCATACTTACACGTATCCACCCTCGGACACCTTTGAACTTAGCATCACGGCCAACGGGTGCACGGTAAATGGATTTGTAGTCGTTGAAACTCCCGTAACAGCGGCAATTCAAATTCCAGATGGGGGACTGGGGTTTTGCGCGCCGAAGTCAAAGGACTTTATAAACGCCAGTCTCAATACATCCATTACAACTGAATTTAACTGGGATTTTGGCGATGGAACCACCCTTCCGATGGATTATACAAATGCGGGCGATACCATACCCCACACTTATCAGCCTTTGGCTGCAACCTGTTTGATTGAAGTGACACTCACCGCTGAAAACTATTGCAGTTACGGTGTTCCTAGTACGGCGAGGTTTCAATTTTTAAAGATTTGGGATATTGATAAGGCGGCAATTACGCCAAATCCACCGGAGCTTTGCTGGCCGGACAACACCTTTACCTTCACAAACACATCCGAATACAATTGTACCGGACCCGGAGAAGGAAATACTTCACAGCGGTATGAAAAGTGGAATTTCGGTAAATACTGGGGAAATACAAGCGATTCCATCATAGACTGGGCGCCCCGGTTCGGAATTCCACGAGTTATAAGTTATCCCGGGGTAGGCATTTACAATGTCAAACTTGTGGATTCAAATTATTGCGGAAAAGATTCAATCATCATTCAGGTCGAGATCGTAAATCCTCCGGTTGCGAATATGACGGCAAGCGACACCATCATCTGTGCCGGAGAAAGCATTACATTTTTTGAAAATGCCACCGGTGGAGCGGATAATTTTTCCTGGAATTTCGAAGGTTCCTGGATGACCGGAATGGGCCCGGGCAACCGGTCACATACGTTTAATACAGCAGGAAATTACACCGTTTACATGGTGGCTCTCCGTGGAAGCACGGGATGTGGCGACACCGTAAGTGTGAATATTGATGTACTCCAGAGTCCGACTGCAGGAATCAATATTGACAATCAGAGTGCCTGTGACAGCCTGACCGTCACATTCACGGATAATTCGACCGGGTCACCGGTTTCGTGGGATTGGGATTTTGGCAATGGAAATACATCGACCGCACAAAATCCGGGAACGCAATTTTATAAACCGGCAAATAACTACATGGCTAGTTTGACGGTTACGAATGCCCTGAATTGTTCAAATACGGTGAATCAACCCATTGATGTATACGAAACACCAGTTCCGAATTTTTCACCAAGAAACATTTGTGTCAACCAGCTGGCTCAATTTATTGATTCGTCCACAAGTGCAGCAGGTGATCCCATTATTTCCTGGACATGGAATTTTGGCGACGGATCACCGACCTCAAATCTTCAGAACCCTACCCATACCTATTTAAGCGCCGCGACCTTCAATGTGATTTTGGATGTTACAACAGCTCATTGTTCTGCCCAGGGCACCATTCCGGTGGTTGCCGAGCAACTGCCCATTGCTGGGTTCAGCATGGACACCACCTATGGTTGTGCGCCCTTGCTTGTAAATTTCACAAATACATCTTCGGTAAATTCCGCCGGTTTTTACTGGGATTTCGGTGATGGAGATACCTCAACTTCGGTAGCACCGACTCATACATTTCTCAATAATTTCGGAGTTGATACCACGTATGGCATTACCCTGATTGCATTCACCACTTTTGGCTGCACGGATACCATGACGCAGACCGTAACTGTTTTCCCAAATCCCAATGCGATGTTCACGGACAATTCTGCGACAATCAAATGTACTCCGGCTGTAATAGATTTCATCAATCAATCTACGGGTGGAGCAAGTTCCTATTTATGGACACTCGGTAATGGGCATTTCTCGACGGCAGTTAATCCAACGGACACCTTTTACAATACAGGTTTTGACCTGGATACCGTGGTTACCCGGTTGGTCGCATATACGTCAAATGGATGTTCGGATACGGCAAGCAAAGAATACATCATATTCCCAAAGCCCGGGGGCATACCTCCATTTATAGATTCCGGTTGTACTCCCCTTGAAGTACATTTTCCGGAAGTGATAGGTGCGGTTAATTTGATTTGGGATTTTGGCGATTTGAGTGGAGGTACGGGAAGTCAGCCTGTTCATTCGTATTTTAATAATGATTCAGTGACCAAGGTATTTACGGTTACGCTGATTTCCAGGACAGGTGCTTTCTGCAGAGATACAAGTTCCGGTATCGTTAAGGTATATCATAAACCCGATGCAACGATATTGTCCAACACAGGAATAGGTTGTCAGCCTTTGGATGTCGGCTTTATTAACCTGAGTAAATGGGCAACGATCTATCACTGGGATTACGACGACGGATTTTTTCTGGATACCATCGGCCTGAATACAAGTCATACATTTTACAATACGCTTGACAACAGTGTCTTGTACAATGTGAAAATGACCGCTGAAACCCAGTTTGGTTGCACCGATGTCGATTCTGTCCCGATTCGTGTTCACCCATCTGTCGTGGCCGGTTTTACGGGAGATTCAGTCGGCTGCAGTCCATTTGGGGCAGCGTTTACCAATACGTCGAGTTCAGCAGCTTCTATTTGGGACTGGGATTTTGGTGACGGAAAACCGGGTTCGACCACAAAAAATCCAATCCATGGTTATGTTTCGTCCGTTGCTGATACCTTTGTGGTGCGCCTTATAGCTTCGAGTGTGGACGGGTGTTCGGACACGGCTTATTCAGAGGTGGCGGTATTCCCCAGTCCAAACGCGAATTTTTCGATAAATCCACCAAGCAATACGCTTACGTACCCGGACACGATTTTCGGTATTCAGAATCTTGATTTAAAATGGAGTTATATCTGGGATTTCGGAGATGGTGATTCATCCACGGCGTCTATCCCCGGGTCAAAGGCTTACACCGGGTGGGGCAGTTTTATAATTACCTTGATTGCCTACAATGAGCATTGTACAGATATGATGAAGGATACGGTGACGATCCTTCCACCGCTTCCGATTGCCAACTTTGGTGAATTGACCAAGGGTTGTGAAGATCTTACGGTTGAATTTGTAAATAAATCGAAATACGCCGAAACCTACAAATGGCGATTCATTCATGGCATTACAAATGCCGCTCAGAGCAGCGTGGATAAAGATCCTGTTATTACCTTCACCGATCCCGGCAAATACAATGTTTCTCTCATTGCAACAGGTGAGGGAGGCGTTGATGAAAAGATTGAACTCGGTTTCATTGAAGTGTACGAGCAACCGGAAGCGAGATTTACGTTTGCTCCCCTTGCTGTGTATATTCCTAATGAAAAAGTGGTCTGTCTGAACAACTCAACGGGAGATAACTTAAGCTTTACCTGGGATTTTGGAGACGGAACAGTTTCCAATCAGGAAAATCCAGAGCATTTTTACACGGCAGAAGGAGAGTATACCATCATACTGGTTGCGACGAATCAATTTTGCAGTGACACCAACGTAAGTGATAGCAAGGTGTTGGCCAGACCTTCGGGCAGTTTGGCTGCACCGAATGCATTCACCCCCAGAGACGGTGACGAACCGGGAGAAAACGGAGGTTTGGATTTTACTTCTCCCGGCTACGATGGATTTAGCAACGATGTGTTCTATCCCAAGGTAGTTGGTGAAATAAAGGACTATGAATTCATGGTATTTAACAAGTGGGGTGAGATGCTGTTCAGAACCGAGAGTAAAACGGTTGGATGGACGGGTTGGTATCGGCATCGTTTATGTAAAATGGATGTTTATGTTTACAAGGTAAAAGCTACCATGGTAGATAATAGTGAAGTCGTTTTATTTGGTGATTTAACACTGCTCAGATGATGAATAAACTAATGTTGC
>DNDT01000137.1 GCA_003487525.1 Flavobacteriales bacterium | reverse complement strand
TGGTTACGAATGGATGCGGATAAGTTTGATAAAGAATTGCAGGAGGAAATAAATGCAACTCAATAACGGACTGGTTACCTTAGCTGTAGTTGTAGATACACTCATGTGGACGAGAAGTAATAAGCGCGCTTAAATCAAAATATTCTATTAGGAGTTTTGCTATGGCAAAAAAAACTAAAGTAATGCCCAAGGAAACTTTAGAGGTTGTTCCCAACCCCAAAACTGGAACAACTAAGCAATTGCCTATGCAATCTCTAAAACCAGTAGCAGACAACAATAAAGTCCTCATCACCTCAGTCATTAACAAGGTTTTTCAAAACGAAGATAACTTGCGAGAGGCGATTAGTGCTAATTTGAAGGAACGGAGCATTGCATCAAAAGCCATCTCTGAACGTGTTCAAACTGCATTTGCCAATTTTAGCCCTAGCAAGCTTTCTTCTACCGAGCGTAGTCTTCCAAATTATTTAAATCCGGACGACAAATTGTCCGATGCTTTGGATGCTGTAATTACCAAGGGCATTGAAGCAACTCGAAAATCGAAGGTAAAGCGTTCAATTCGGCTGCAAGATACACCTGAGCTGAGAAAATTTATAGTAGAAAAAGGTCGCAGTCGTAGTTCAATATTTGGAACGATAAAGTTGGACGACTTGATTAAATATATCAATTCGAAACCCGGGACGATAGAGTCGCTCACGCACGACCCAACCTTTACACATTGTGAAGCTGAAATGGAAGCTGAGAAAAGGCTTGAGGAAATTATGGGGTCTAGCGGTGATAGTGTTGTGACAAAACCGTCAATGTCTTCTGATGGGGAAGATTGGGTAACTACTGAATCTTTTATGGAAGGATCAAGCGCGGAAGAATCTGCTTCGGTTGACATTGTAAAGGATAATGTTATCTTGCAAATGAAAACAGTGAGTTCTCCAGAGACTTCACTGCAATATTCAGTAACGAATCGATCTTCTCAGAACGATATTCAAGGTGGGGTTCAAACGTTTGAGCTACGGTCGGGTCCCACTGATGTAACTTCTTATCATGATTTTAATAGCTTGCAGATTGCTTTTGAGGATGTGTGGACAGAGATATTTGATGGGGAACTCGCGTCGCTTGGCAAAGCGCTATACCATGAATATGTTAAGCTCAAAACGTATGTAGGGACTAATGATGATACTCCCATCATTAGCACAGTTCGAGACCTGCAACAACTTATGGCAGAGATCAGAGAGTTTAGTAATGTGACACAAGTGATAATTCCTCCAGAGCTACTGGAAGATTCAGGCAGTAATCCTTCTGATAAGGACGGGGTCAATATTAATGTAAATGTAGGGGGAGATATCCAGGCAATTGTTGATGCGGCAGGATGGCTAATTGATAAGATTAAGAACATATTTGCTGGTAAGCCTCAGATCAGGTGGGGGGATTTTCCAGGTCCTCTTCCATCCAAAGATGTGATCTCCGTTGAGTTCGAAGATAATGCAGTTTCTCCCGGGGTAGTAGAAATAGTGATAATGAATACGGAAGATACGTGGTGGTGGAAAGGGATTGAGTTTAGGGAATTTGATGGAATGACTGGTAATGTTGTCTGTGGTTTCAGAATATCAACTGATCCGAATGACGGAGGCGTTTGGAATTCGCAAGGTTTTAATAGACTTCCTCTCTGGACACATCAAGTGAAAAACGGAGTACTTGAATTCCAAAAGCAGAATACTGTTGCTGGTGATCATACAGGATTTTATATTTTGGCTGGACTTGACGAGAGAATCAAAGATCGGACTCGTGTAACATTCACTTGGGTAAAGGATTAGAAACATGCCAACCATAAATATGTTCGATGCTTCCAAGTATGGTTTAGAATCTACGGCCATGCTAAGCGGTGATGTTGCTGTGCAACAATCTAACGCAGGGACGGCTGCCGATTCTTTAGGTGTTCCCCATCGGCTTTACCAACTATTAACCAAATTGGAAAAGTTGCTTTCAGAAAAATATGCATTCGACGTCTTTGCCAAGGATTCGATCAACTTTGGAATTATGGTGACGTACAGGCAA
Organism: Flavobacteriales bacterium; assembly: GCA_003487525.1. Classification (GTDB taxonomy): domain Bacteria; phylum Bacteroidota; class Bacteroidia; order Flavobacteriales_E; family Vicingaceae; genus UBA11591. Next base: position 1,435 of record DNDT01000137.1, on the reverse strand, counting down.
ACATGGAAGCCTGAGAATTATCAAGTAGGTGACCTTATCTCAACCCTTCCTTTATCTCCCAAGGAAGTAAGACGATTTACTTCTCGCATGGTGAGTAAAAAAACAAGAGCAGTGAAAGAACTTGAAGACTCTCTCATAACCCGGAGAGAGGAGTCAAGCGATACGTCCAGAATAGACGCAGAAATAGTCGATAAGGCACAGAACAAGTCCAACTTTACTATCACTGCCAACGAAACAATCAATGCAGAAGCCTATACCATTAATTCAACCCAATCTGCCACACTGGATCAAGTCAAGGATTCCGCAAAAACAAAAAAAGAATTTCATGAGAGCGTTCTAAAAAGCGCGCAGGAATACAAGCAACAACATCGCATGGAGATTGATACAAGCGAAAATCAGGAAAACGAAAACACGACATTTCACGAGATTCAGAATCCCAACGATGAACTCGCGGTAACTTATCTGTTTTACGAACTACAGCGTACATACAGATTGAATGAGAAGATTCATAAATTAACACCTGTCATTCTGGTGGCAAACGATGTTCCCGCACCCAATGAAATTGACGATGCCTGGCTGGTCAAGCATGACTGGATGTTACGACGGGTCATTCTTGACGACTCGTTTCGTCCGGCGCTTGAATATCTTACAAAAAGCTTTGTGGGCGCGGAGGTCAATATCCGGATACTGGAAAATAACGCACAACTTCAAAAGAATATAGTAGACAAGCTAAATCAGCAGATTCAATTGCAAACAGCCATTCTGGCAATGAGCCAGGGAGATGTTGAAAATGCCACTCGTATCCTTGCTGTTAGCGAGGTAGGAGAGGCAACTATTAATAATATCAAGCGAATGCTTGATCCAATTGGCATTACAGGAGAGACTGATACAGGCACACAAGACGCCGCACAAACGATGTTGGATTATGCTAAAGAGACAGCGAATCGAGCCGAAAGAGAGAAAGCCAGATTATTATCTCAATTGGAAGTCGCAATGACTGCATTGCAGGCGGCTGTAAACCAGTTGTCGAAAGCAGTCAAGGAACACTACGACAAAATAGCAGAGATTGACCGTCTGCGGGTCCATGTCAAAGATAATATTCTGCACTATATGCAAGCCATTTGGAGTTTCGAGCCGCCAGATCAAAGATTTTTTAGACTGGCTCAAAAAATAGAAGTACCAGTAATAGAAGAGGAAGGTACAAATTTAGATGTTGATGTCTATTCATTGGGCTCGACATTTGAGGAATTCGTTCAAGAATATAAAGGTTTTTCTGTTGAGCTACCTGTTCCGAAAATTAAGGTAACAAAAAAGAAGCTGGTTGAAGTAGCCAATCTTGACAACCTTCTGGGATACAAAGGGAATTACATGATTTTTCCGCTCAAGGAAAACAATTTTATTACCTTGCACATGATGCAAAATTACCTTGAGGTTG
>DNDT01000231.1 GCA_003487525.1 Flavobacteriales bacterium | reverse complement strand
GAAGGCTTGATGGGCATGGGAACAAATACGTCGGATGTCACAAAGACTCGGTCTGAGTTCAATGGTTTAAAAATCATGTTCGATCAGTTGAAAGCTGTTTACTCCTCATCGGACAACATCCGTTTTCACACCTTATCGATGGGAATGACCGGAGATTTTACCATTGCGGTGGAAGAAGGGAGCAATATGGTGCGAATAGGAAGCCTCATCTTCGGGCCCAGAAATTATGATTGACATTCCTCTACAGGATTAATCATTAATTTTGCCCCATCTATCATACTTCCCGTGAACAACGAAAATCAAGACCAAAAGAACGCGCTGACCCTTGCTCTAAAGGCTTCCGAAACAGAGCTCGTAAGTCAAAAAAATGAACTTCGGAAACATTTGAATGTCAAAATTCTCAACGTTTTGCTCAGGCGATGGAGAGCGTCCCTGAACGATGAATTTCGCACCGAGATGTTTCAAATCTTTTCCGACATCAAAGATCAGGAAGCCTTATCCTGCATTATGGATTCTCTTGAAGCCGAAAACAGAATTGACAGAAAAAACGAAATTATTTCACTGCTGTGGATGTCTTCACTTGATGCATCCGATCACTTGGTCGACCTGGTGAATATTGCTCTGAACGGAAATTACATGACGGTTGTTGAAGTGAGCACGGTTATTGAGAGTTTCGAAGGTGAATTTGGAGAAGATGAAGTAATGGAATCCATGTATCAGATTGACGAAAAACTTTTGGCGGTGGAAAACCCTGAATTTGCCACTGTGCTCATGGATTTGAAAGAGGTGGTCAATAAACTAAATGTTACCTAATGGCGGTTGTCAACGAAGAATTTTTAAAGTCCCTCCATGCGAAACTGGATGAAACAACAGAATGGCCTTCGGTTTATATGTTTAAGTTCATCATACCTGCCGACAACAGACGAATCGCCCTGGTTGAAGCCCTTTTCAGTCCCGAGACCAAAATATCGACCAAGGAATCAAGTGGGGGTAAATACATCAGCATCACCGGTAAAGTGGTGATGCTGAATGCATTGGAAATCATTGAAAAATATCGAAAAGCCGCCGAAATAGAGGGGCTTATCGCTCTTTAATTTGTCCCGGATTTAATTATTATTCGTTCTGACTTTTCGATCTCTCCTCCATTAACCGTTAGGAAATAAACTCCACCGGGATTTGAATTCAAATTGAGCAACTCATTCAAATTTATTTCTCCGGATGAACCCACATGGTAAGCGGGTGGTGTTATTTCAAGGGTTTTTTGTCCGCTTATACTATACAAACCGTAGGTTATGCTCGTTTCTGCCAGAAAATCAAAGCGGATGTAATACGTGTATCTGCCATCCGCACCTTGTTTCGTATAAAAATTGTAAAGTTTTCTGACACCACCGGGGTAATCATCGATGCCGACATTGATTTTGACAAGATCGCTCATACAGTCACCTTCTTTCACTTCTATGTTGTAGAAATATGGATAGATATCCGTACCAATGCTGCTTTCTTTAATCTTGCATACTCCGGCGATTTCGAAAGGAAAAGCAGCTTCCGTACTCCTCCATAGATTTAAGATGGTTCCACCAATGTACAGTTCATAATCGGTTCCCAAGGCAATTTCCGCACCGAGGTTCACTTTCTGAATACCGGTCGATAGAAAAACATTTTTCTCAAAAACCTTGGCTCCGTATTTGTCCTTGATAATAAATATTCGCTCTCCCTGTGTGCCTGCATTCACCGTAACCGACTGAATAGTCGCGTTTTGCAGCATGTCAAAAACCAAACTCAGGTTCGAACTCGAATACGATCCAGTATTGAGGGATGAATTAATATCGGCTCCGGTTTCAGTTACTCTGCCAGCCACAACGGACCTGGTATAAAATATAGTATCCGAATACAGTTCACCGGTAACAAACTGACTACCCACATGTAATATTTCCGAACCATTTTCATCTTTGTACCAGTATACATTGCCGGTAGTCGATTCCGCACTGAGACTCGCTTTCTGGCCTTTAGAAACCACTACATTGTCAGAAATTGGTTTTGCCGGTTGAACAATCTTTACATAGTTATCAAGAATTTTTTCGTCAAACCCGCATCCATCTCCATCAACACTTAATTTAACCGTAAAATCCTTCATGGACGTATATGTGTGAGATGGACTCATATCGCTGGAGCTGCCGCCGTCACCAAAATCCCATAGGTAGTTAATTCCATTCACACTGGTGTTGATAAAATTAACGGTAAACGGAGGGTCGCAAAACTCGAGACGGTCCGCATCAAAAGATGCCACGGCATGGTCAATAAACTCATCCCCTATTCCGACCGCGTGCCATGCATTTACGGTAGCGGCATGTTGTGCGCTGCAATTGCCGAATAAATCGACCGCAGCCATGATTGAATAAAAACGGGCTTCTTCGTAATCCGATAATGGCGACAGGTATGAGGTTAGATTTTCATACGCTATTTTAGCGCTGTTTTCGAAGCCTATTCCTTTCACATCGTAGGATTTTCCGACATCGTTTATTCCATTTCCTCCGACCGTAAGCAGGTAGAACCAGTAGTTCTGTACACCCGAGTTGATGTGAACCCCACCATTGTCATCGGTGCCAACGTACCAGAAATTACCCTGATACGTATCGGGATTGGACCTTAGATTTGGATTGGACATGTCGCGGAAATAACTTCCCCGATCTTCACCTATCCTCCAGGTTGCGGTAGCCGGTTTCGCAAAATACTCGATACAGTTTCCAAAAATATCACTGAACGATTCATTCAAAGCGCCTGATTCATCCTTGTACACAAGATCAGCCGTGAAATCCGTCAGGCCATGAGAAATTTCATGACCTGTAATATCGACTGTGGTATAGGGGTTTCCGACTCCGTCACCAAACAACATTTGCTGACCATCCCAAAAAGCGTTCTCGAAACCTTCTCCGTAATGGACGTAGTTGTTTAACCGGAAACCATTGTCATCAATGCTGTTTCTTCCGAAATTTGTGTAAAAGTAGTCATAGGTCAATTCTGCCGCCCAATGCGCGTCTGTGGCATACTTGTCAAGAGTGGCATTATCGGTCCATGTATTGTCCAGGTCTTTGAAATCAATGCGATTGGACAAGTTGGTCGTTGTCAGTAAATTCCAGGTAATTATTCCATTTCCCCTTCCTTCTTCCCTAAGGCGATATTGAAACTTGGAAGCCGAAGGGTCAAAGAAAAAATCTGTCGTGATTTCCTGTTTTCCGCTAAAACCGGTATGCGCAATACCAGTGGTGTCTATTTCCTTCAGAATACTGTTACGAAACAGAATTTCGCCGGTTTGGGCATCCACGTACACTTCATCGCGGATCAACGGTTCACTCGCATAGATGTCAAACTTATGTGCATATCTCAGATCGGGATTGCGATAATCGCATTTGTCGGATATGATCACCACCGAAGATTTGGGATAAAAACTTGCCGATGGATCTCCGCTTACTTCTTTGATCCAGGTTTCCTCTCCGGGTATCTGCCATTTATACTTCTTGGCATTGACGTCATTCAACGCAAACTTTAAAGCTTCATTTTCGGTAATAATAACCGAATTCGTCACATTAAAATCAGAAAGAAGGTTACCCGAAACAGACAAGGCTATGCCATTCACGCTATGAACGGTAATCCTGAGGAATTCCATCTGCACGTCGTTTATCTCAAGTGAATACGACGTGTGTTTGATTCCCGAAGCTCCGAATTGGGTCCTCATTTTTATCAATTGCACTCCACTGTCAAAGTGAAACTGCGCTTTCAACCAATCACCGACCTCCGATTCCTTTATCTTAAGGTTCGGATCAAACCGCATAAAATGAGGAAAGGATTCTTGAGATTTATACCAAATCTCGATTGTACCGGGAATCCTTTTAGAAGCTTCCGACCCCTTATAGAACTCAGCTGAGAAAGTGTTTATTGAAAGTAGAAAAAGTAGGGTAAAAACAGTAAAAGTTCTCATCATAGGCAATTACATATAAGTTATATTTAGGTATTATCTCAAATATAAGTAAAAAAAAGATAGAATACACCTGCGGAAAATAAATCAACGCAATACTTTTCTAACAAAAGCAACCGTAAAGTAGGACATTAAGAACAATCCAACGAAACCCTCAACCCCGGATAACCACCTGATCACACCCG